>JBEKPZ010000023.1:0-39523 GCA_049520215.1 Bryobacteraceae bacterium
CGGTTTCGAAGCGCCGGCAGAAATCGGCGTATTGGCGCTCGCCGAAGCCAACCAGGGCGCTGCCCGTTGGCGCATCCGCTCCCAGAATAGCGGGGCTGACGAGCTTCACCGGAAACGGGTTTGTGCGCTCCCACTCGCGAAGGAGTTGCGCGCAGACCGCTGCGCCGCCGCCAAGGGGGAGCACCGCATCCGGAAAACCGTGCGCCGCTAGGTACAGCAGGGAGCGGGTCTGGAGACCCGCTGCAGGCGTAGACGCCCGCCCCACTGCATCACACTTCCTTGCCCGCGTACAACTCGTCGATACTCTCCCGGAAATTCTCCATCACGCGGGCCCGGCGCACCTTCATGGTAGCGGTCAGCTCCCCGTCTTCGATGCTGAAATCGCGCCCCAGCACGCGGTACTTGCGGATCTGCTCGAAGGGCGCCAGTTGCTTGTTCACCCGCGACACCACCTTCTGGATCTCCTTCAGCACTGGCTCGGCGGCGGCCATCTCGGCGGTCGTGCGCCCCTTCAGCATATCCATCCCCTTCAGCGTTTCGGCCACCGCGGGATTGATGGTGAAAAGCGCCGTGAGGAACGGCAGACGGTCGCCGATCAGCATGATCTGGCTGATCAGCGGCTCGAACTTGAACAGGCTCTCCACGCGCGCGGGATGGATCTTCTTGCCGGTGGAGGAGACGATCAGTTCCTTCTTCCGGCCGGTGATGAAGACGAAACCCTCGTCGTCGATAAACGCGATATCGCCGGTGTGCAGCCACCCATCGCGCAACACCTCGGCGGTGGCCTCGGGATCGCCAACGTATCCAGAGAACAGGCAAGGGCTTTTGATGAGCAACTCGCTGTCCTGTTCGGCGATGCGCAATTCGACGCCGGGCAGCGCCGTGCCAATGCTGCCGGCCTTGGGGCGGTCGAGCGGGTTCAGCGTCGCCACGCCGCCTTCCGTCAGCCCGTAGCCCTCCACCAGCGGCATCCCGATCGCTTCGTAGAATTCGGCCAGTTCCTTGCTCAAGGGCGCCGCTCCGGAACACGCCAGGGCCAATCGTCCGCCTAAGCGCGCCCGCACCTTCTGAAAGAACAGCCGGTCGGCAATCTTCAGCGGAACCCGGATGCGCGCCGGTACGGGCTTTCCCTGGTGTTTGTAGTTGGCAGCCGCCAACCCCAAGCCCAAAGCACCGTAGAAGGCTTTGCGGGCCACGGCCGGGCGTTTGCGCAGTTCGGTGCAGATGGTCGAGTAAATGCGCTCCCACATGCGTGGGGGCGCCAGCATTACGGTGGGCCGCACGTCGCGGATATCCTGCGGCAGCTTCAGCAAGCTTTCCGCGAAGGTTACCGGCGTACCCTGGCGCAGGGTCAGCATTTCCATCACGACGCGCTGCGCAATGTGCGCGGAGGGCAGGAACGCCACAGTGGCATCGTTGGGTCCGATAGGCCATCTGGCGGGCGCCATGTCCATGTTCGCGACGACGGCTGCGTGCGTGACCAGAGCCATCTTCGGCTCACCGGTGGCGCCGGAAGTCAGATAGAGGATGGCGTGGTCGGCGGGAGTGACTTCAGCCTTCAGGCGGGCCATATACTCGGCGTCCTCGGCCAGCGCCAGGCGTCCGCGCTCGCGCAGTTGGTGGAGCGACAGGGCGCCCTCGGCCTCGCCCGTAAGCAGGATGCGCGGCATGTCCGGCGCTCCGCGCAACGCGTCCAAGATTTTAGGATTCTCCACGAACAAGGCCTTCGCGCCGCAACCCTGAATGGTGCGGATGAGGTCCTTGGGCGGGTAACTGGGATAAAGCGCGGCCGCCACGCTGCCGGCGGTCAGGATGCCCAAATCGGCGACGTAGAACTCCAGGCGGGTCTCCGAATCGAGCGCCACCACGTCGCCTTTGCGGATGCCGATCGAGCGCAGGCCCGCGGCGATTTCCTGCGCGGCCGTCTTGTACTGATTCCACGAGTAGGTCAAATACTCGCGTTGCCCGTCTTTCACCGCGGTGGGCTGCCGCAAGGCCGGGGCGTCGCCAAACTGCGCCGCGGATTCTTCGAGGACCTGATATATGGTGCGCGGATGCATTCCGCCACAATGCTATCAGATCGCAGGGGCCTTTGGTAGAATGAGTTCGTGAACGACACCCAGCTATTCCTGGCGGTAGGAATGCCCACGCTGGTGGTTTTGATCGGCATCCTGATCAACCATTGGCAGGTCTCCGCTATCAACGCCAGAATCACGGACACGAATGCGCGGGTCGGCGATCTCCGTCAAGACATGAACACACGCTTCGACGACCTCAAGGACACTTGGCGCGCCGAACTGCGCAGGGTCGAAGAAGTCATCGACGCCCGGCTTAAGCACCTCGAAGAACGATAGCCATGAACTGCGATCGCCTCATTGCAACGCTGCGCGGTCACGAGCCGGAACTTAGGGCGGCCGGCGTGGTGCGTCTGTTTGTGTTCGGGTCCACAGCGCGTGGCGACGGCCGCCCGGATTCCGATATCGATCTGTTGGCCAGTTTTGATGAATCGCGGCCGTTGTCGCTCCTCGATTTGGTGGGCATCGAGTTGAGGATTGCCGGCTTGCTCGGACAGCCAGTGGACTTGGTAGAAGAGGGCACGCTGAAACCGCGCGTGCAACGAAGCGTAGAGGCAGAGGCCGTGCGTGCCTTCTAAAGACCCCAACTGGGTATCCATTTCACTCAGCCGTTGGCGATGACTCCGCTTTGTGGGGCGGTCCCCTGGGCGGTCCCCCTGGACCGCGGGGGACGCCCCCGTCCCGCTGCCGGACTCGGAGGCAGGGGTGCCCCGAAATCCCGAACCTAATACCATTCAACGCCCATGTTGTCGTCGGTAAAGAGGCGCTTGTCCCGCGTGCGCAGCCGGATCGTATCGGCGTACTCCATGGCGGCGTTGGCCCCCGATCCGGACTGGCCGAGGCCGCCGGCCATCGCCAGGACTTCCGCCAGCCTCTGGCGGTCGGGCGCCAGTTCCAGGTTCAGTACCGGCTTGCCATCGATGCGGTAAGAGAACAGCACCTTACGCCAAGCTTCCTGGTCCACCACCAGCGGGCTATCGCTCACCGCCAGGAAATTCATGACGCGCAGCGCATAAGGGAATACGACCGTGCCGGTATGCAGGACATCGCTCGAATCCGTAGTGTTGTAGTAGAACACGCCTCCAGTCGCCAGATGCTTCCGGATGATGCGCAGATAGTCCACCGAGAGCAGATTGGTGATGTGCGCGCGCCAATGGAAGGTCGTATTCTGGACGATCAGGTCGAACTTTTCGTCCGGATTGCGCGCCAGCCAGCGCCGGCCATCGTCGATGACGATGTTCACCTTGGGGTTCTTCAACACTCCCGCGACCTCGGGATACTGCCGGATCAGATCGAGATAGGAAGGGTTGATCTCGACGATGGTGAAACGTTCCACCTGGCTATGGTTGGCGATCACCTGAGCCCAGGAACCCGAAGACAGGCCGATCATGAGGACGCGCCGCGGATGGGGATGGAAGGCGCCGATCGCATAGGCGCGGACAATCCAGTTCGCATCGCCCACCAGGCTGGTGTTGAACCGGCCGTCGTACATGCCGCCGCCATAGACTACCTTCTGCTGGTCGACCGCTACTACGCCGCTTCTGGACTCCAGCAGGTGGGTGAACCGCATGCCCGGGCGATAGGAGCTCTTGAACAGCATCCTTTCATAGATGGTCCCAAAGATCGCCGGCGCCGTCAGGATCGCCGCCAGAGCCAGTGCGGCAATGCCGCCCGGGAGCGCAATCCGTCGCCCCTTCCGCGCAATATGCGCCTGAATCGCAGCAGCCATGATCAGGCCGAGCAGCAGCAGAAACAACGAGATCTGCTGCATGGACCAGTGGTCCATCAGGACAAACCCAACCAGAAACGTGCCCATCGCCGAGCCCAGGATGTTGGCCAGGTACATGCGGCTGAGTCGCGCTCCGGCGCGGTTGTCCGGGGCTATGGAGATATGGGTCAACAGCGGGAATACCGCGCCCATCAACCCGGCCGACAGCGCCACCAGGAAAAATGTCGCCATGTAAGGCGCCCATCGCAAGCTGTAGGCCAACACCGGAACCACCAGGAATCCGATGGCGTTGGCGACGATGAGCAGCCCGGAAACGATGGCCAGCACGCGCGCGCGATGCTCCGGGCGGGCGAGGCGTGTGCATAGGGCCTTGCTGTACAGCGATCCGAACGCCACACCTTCGAGATAGGCGCCGAGCAGGAGGGCAAATGCGCTGGCCCGGCTTCCGGAAGCGAAAGAGTAGGCCCGGTACCAGAGCAATTCGTACGAGAGCGCAATAAATCCGGAAAGACAAACGAGGCAGAGAGCTATCGGAAAGGGGAACAGCCCATTGGCGCGCCGGTCCGGTGGGTCCGCTTCGGAAATCGGTCGCGGCTCGCGACGGGCCGCTTTGCGGGTCAGCAGATGGGACAACAGCGCGGCCGTCCCAACGGTGAAATTAATGCCTGCGGCGCACGCCACACAACCGGATTCTCCCAGCCACCGCATGAGGAAAACGGCTGCCGCCAGACATGCCATCGCCGATCCGAGCGTATTGACGAAGTAGAGCATGCCGACCGACGAGCCCACATTTGAGGAGATCCGCACGAGGTGGGCGACCAGGATCGGGAGCGTGGCCCCCATCAAAGTTGTCGGTAGCAGCACCAGGCCGAAGGTCAAGGCTGCGGTAGCCGGCAAGGAAGCGCCCGCGGTGTAAGCTCCCGCCCAGTGAAAGATGTGTAGGGATGCCGCGCCGAAGATGCCGATACAAAGCTCGAAGGCGCCGAAGACCGCCAGCATCGGCAGCTTTGGGTTCCCGGAAATGGCGCCGCCGCACAAGCTGCCCAGCCCCAGGCCGAGCATAAAGGCGCTGACGACGATGGTGACGGATTCGACGTTGACGCCGTAGATGGTGAACAGCGCGCGCTGCCAGACGATCTGGTAAATCAAGGCTGGAACGCCTGAGATGAAAAACAGAGTGTAGATCCACTTCATTCATTGATGACGTTCCGTTTAACGATTGAAATTCTCCAACAGATTGTGCATCCTTCGTGCGGGCGGCGCGCACGATTCCGCGCGATCCGCCCCGCATCGGCCAAGGCCTCCTTCAACCGGGCACGGCATAGCCGGTGAGCCGGATTCCCGTAGGATAATGAGGTCATGAACGGCACGCTGTCATTCCTGGCGGATGGGATGCCTGCCCTGGACATGCACGTCAGGCGCCTCGAAGAACGATAGCCATGAACTGCGATCGCATCATTGCCACGCTGCGCGGTCACGAGCCGGAACTGAGGGCGGCAGGCGAAGCGCGTCTGTCCGTGTTCGGGTCCATGGCGCGCGGCGAGAGCCGCCCGGATTCCGATATCGACCTGTTGGCCGGCTTTGATGCATCGCGGCGGCTGTCGCTCCTCGATTTGGTAAGCATCGAGTTGCGGCTTGCCGGCTTGCTCGGCCAGCCAGCGGACCTGGTGGAGGAAGGTACGCTCAAGCTGCGGGGGGCTACTCGTAAGGAATGTCCACCTCGGTGAAACTGCCGGGTGTCGCCGCGTTCACTGCCGCGACAACTCGATCAATGTAACGGTGCACCGCAGGCCGCTGCGAATTGCCGAGTATCACGGCAATTCGGCGGCCTTTGAGGTTCTGTTGGTACTGGATATTCTTGTCCGTGGATAGCAGGATGTCGAACCCGGCTTCTTCAGCCGCCTTCAGCAACGCGCCGTTGGCTAATCTATCCCAGCCTCTTGCAATCGCTTCTACGACGGTGTGTCCCGGAAGCCATCGGGCGATGCTTCGGGGTGTGCCGTGGTCAAAGAGAATGAGCATTGGCGGGCGTTGCATGCACCGGGGGCGGGAGTGGCGTTCCTAAGCTCTTCGCCGCGAAATGCAATACCGCGTTGATCTGTTCGCGCGTGACGGAAAATTCCTCCATGACTTCTTCCACGGTCAAGCCAGCTTCCAGATTCTCGAACACCGTGGCAACCGGCATCCGGGTATCCTTAAACACCCATGCGCCGCTGACTTTGCCGGGGATGCTCTCCACGGCAGGACATTGGGACCAATCGAGAGTTGTCATGTTCTTACCCTCCTTTCATCGTAGCGTCTTACCACGGTTCGGCGGCGGCGTCACGCGGCTTCGTCGCTCGGCTCGGCCAGCATCATGCAGATTTCGCCTTCGCCGTCCTCGTAACAAGCGCCGCAAATCAACTGCGTGACCCCTCCTATTCCATGACCACCGGGCCTTTATGCGGCCCCACCTTCTTGATGAAGAACATCAGCGGGATCACCGCCAGGAAGATAATGCCCAGCACGTAGAAGCTATCCACGAACGCCATCATCGCCGACTGCCGCTGCAGCATGCCGTAGAACATGCCTTGCGCCTGCGCTGCGGCCTCGGTGGCGTTGGCGCCCCGCGAGGCCAGCATGTGGGCGGTGCCGGCGAGCGCCTGTACATAGTTCGGGTCGAATGGCGACATATTTCCCACCAGCCTGGCCTGATGGAACTGCGTGCGGCGCGCCAGCAGGGTGGTCACGATGGCGATTCCCGAGCTGCCGCCAATATTGCGCGCCAGATTGATGAGGCCCGTGGCGCTGCCCATTTTCTCCCTGGGCACGGTGGCGAAGGCCATGGTGTTGATGGGCACGAACAGGAACGCCAGGCCCGCGCTCTGCACCACGCGCGCCATCATGGCGGTGCGGTAATCGACATCCAGGTCGAACCCCGCCATGCCGAACAGCCCGAAAGCGGACACGCACAGGCCGAAAATCACCAGCCAGCGCGGCGCGATTTTCGACAACAGAAAGCCCACGAGCGGCATGGACACCGCAATCACCAGGCCTCCCGGTGAAAGCACCAGCCCGCTGCGCATCGCCGAGTAGCCCAGCAGAGTCTGCAGGAACACCGGCAGCAGCATGGTGCTGGCATACAGCACGAAGCCCAGCAGGAACATGGTCGCGGTGGAGAGCATAAAGTTGCGGTTCTGCAACATGCGGAAGTCCACCACCGGCTCCTTCTGCCGCAGTTCCCAGAGCACCACGCCTACCAGGCCGATCAATGCGATCACGGCCATAGCCACGATGAAGTTCGACCCAAACCAGTCGTTCTTTTGACCATCGTCCAGCGTGATCTCGAGCGCGGCCAGCCCCAGGCTCAACAGGCCCAGCCCGAGGTAATCCACCTTCATGCCCTTCCATGCCTTGCGCACCAGGTAGACCGGATCCCAGATCAGCAGCGAGGTCAGCGTCAGCGACAAAGCCCCCACCGGAATGTTGATCAGGAAGATCCAGCGCCAGCTATAGTTGTCGGTGATCCAGCCGCCCAGCGTGGGGCCGATCACCGGCGCCACCACCACGCCCATGCCGTAGACCGCCATCGCCATGCCCTGCTTATGCCGCGGGAAGCTCTCCACCAGGATGGATTGCGAGATGGGCTGCAAGGCGCCGCCACCGATCCCTTGCAGAATGCGGCACACAATCAGGACGGTCAAGCTGGGGGCCAGTCCGCACAACATGGAACTGAGCGTGAACAAGGCCACGCACGTCATGTAGAAACGCTTGCGGCCGATCAGCGACGAGAACCATCCGCTGAGCGGCAGCACGATGGCGTTGGAGACCAGATAGGACGTAAGCACCCAGGTGGCCTCATCCACCGTGGAGGAAAGGCTCCCGGCAATGTGCGGCAAGGCTACGTTGGCGACGCTGGTATCCAGCACTTCCATGAACGTCGCCAACATTACGGTCAGGGCGATGACCCACGGATTGATAGCGACACCTGTATTGCGGCTGTCTTGCATGGGGATATGCCCGTTACTTATTGATGCCGCTGTTAGTGATGATGGTGGCGTCCACGTTCATACCGGGACGCAGCACTACGCCATCCGGCAATGAGTCGAAGACGATCTTCACCGGAATGCGCTCCACCACCTTGACGAAGTTTCCGGTGGCATTCTCCGGCGGCAGCAGGCTCATGCGCGCGCCCGTGCCTCCGGCGATGGAATCCACTTTCCCAGCGATGGTGCGGCCGTACATGTCCACGTCGATCTCGGCGGTCAGGCCGGGGTGCACCTTGGCAAGCTGCGTTTCTTTGAAGTTGGCCGTCACCCATACGTCCTTCAACGGAATGATCGCCAGCAGAGCCTGGCCCGGCTGCACGATCTGGCCGGGCTCGACCGACTTCTTGGTCACCACGCCATCGGCGGGCGAGACGATCGTGGTATAGCCGAGATTCAACATCGCGGCCGCCAGGTTCGCACGTGCCTCCTCGACTCGCGCGCCGGCCGATACCGCCTGCGCCGAGCTCACCAGCACCTGCCGCTCGCCGGCCGTGGATTGGGCGACCTCCGCCCGCATCTGCTGGACGCGGGCCCGCGCGGCATCCGCCGCAGCATGCGCGGTGTTTATCCCCTGCTCCGACCACTGCACGCGATCCTGGGCGGCCTTCCATTGCGCTTCGGTCACTTTGGCGGCAGCCGTATAGGAATCGAACTGTTGCTGCGAAATCTCGGCCTTGGCCACCAGCGGACGCATGCGCGCCAGGTCCGCCTGCGCCTTCTCGTTGTTGGCTGCGGCGGCCGCCAGGTTCGAATGGGCGATGGACAAGTCCGTGGTTGCCTGGCCCACCGCCGCGTCCGCCTGGGCCACCTGGGCCTCGGCGGAGTTCAAGCCGGCCGACATTCCCGAAGTGCCGCTGTGCGTGGTGTCGCGCGTGAGCGGCACCGTTACCTGTGCGGCGTGAGCCTGGCTCTCGGCCAGCGCCAGTGCGGCTTTTTCCTGATCGACCTTGGCCTGCAGATCGCGCGGATCGATGCGCACCAGCACGTCCCCGGCCTTCACCTGCTGGTTGTCGTTCACCGGCACCTCGAGCGCGCTGCCGTAGACTTTGGCGGATATTGGAACGATGTGGCCGTCCACCTGCGCGTCGTCGGTCGAGACGCGATAGCGATAGTGCAGCCAGAATCCACCGGCCACCAGCGCCACGATCAAGCCTCCGCCGAGGATCACCAGCAGGGCCTTGGATCGCGGTTGGGGCCTCCGCGCTACGACCTCCGCGGGCTGCCCGTTGACTTGGTTCCCCTCTTCAATCATCTGAGTTTCCATCTTATCCTCCCCCGTGACTACTTGGCGTAGACAGCTTCCATCTGTCCCGTGGCGCGAGCCAGGTCCGCGCGCGCCTGGTTGTAGCGATAGAGCGCCACAATCTGGTTATCGTTGGCGCGGGCCAGCGCGTCCTGCGCGCTGATGACCTCGATGTTGTTGGCCACCCCGGCCTGGAATCGATCGCGCGCCTCAGTCACCTCCTCGTTAGCCAGGCCCACGGCTTGGTTGGCGACATCCACCTCACTGCGCGCCGCGGCCAGTTGCGCGACGGACGTCCTGACTTCGAGCGCGATCTGGTTGCGCTGCTCCTGCTCCTGTTGCGATACCTTCCGCAGTTCCAGATCGGCGCGCGCGCGCTGGGCGCCGATGCGGCCTCCGGTAAACAGGGGCACGTTCAAATCGAAACCGAAAACGTATGCCGGGATGGCCGTGGCGGGCGTCAATCCCTGCTCCGCCCAGTAACCATCGAAAGTCAAGGTGGGGTAGCGGCTTTCCGCGGCCTGCTGCCTGGCTAGTTCGACCTGCCGTTGAGCGTGCTGGAGCGCCTTCATCTCTGGGCGGTTGGCATAGGCGGCTTCCAGGCTCTGATCCACCTCGATGGAAGGGGTGGCGAAGAAGCTGACCTGGTCGGCCAGTTCGATCTCCCGCTTGGGATCCACGTTCAGGAGCTGGGCCAAGCCGTAGACTGACGTCTGAAACTGCGTCTGCGCTTCAATCAGCCGCTGCCGCTCGTTCTGCAGTTCCACGTTGGAGCGCAGGGTGTCGATGCCCGTACCCACACCGTTCTTCTGCAGGTCGGCGGCCTGATCGTACAGCGCCTGCGCCAGATCCACGCGGGATTGCGCGGCTTTGACATCGGCGGAGGCGCGCAGGCTGCCGAGATACTGCGAGACCACCAGCATGGCGATCTGCTCGCGGACCCCCTGGTTTTGAGCGCGCGACGTATCCACTCCTTCCTTGGATGCTTGCCACTTGCGCCAAAGCGTCAAATCGAACAGAGGGACGGAAAAATTGGGACCGGCCTGGTCAACCTGGTACGGCCCGAGGTGGCCCGGAAAGGGCAAAAACGTAATGTGTTGAATGCCGAACAGTGGGGCTACCGCAAGGCGTTGCGTGTGTTCATATGCTTGAAAACTGGCTTGCGGCAGGAGTCCGGCGCGCGCTATGGTCTGGTCCTGCTGGCTCTGGGCCACATTCAGGTTGGCGATCTGGACCTGCGGATTCTCATGCAGCGCCAGTTGCACGGCGTCGCGCAGCGTGAGGCGCAACGGGGCATTTTCCGGAGCGCGGTCTTGCGCGCTAACGCCGGCAGACAGCGCGAGCGCCACAGCCAGCACCATCAGCGCATGCTTGCCGGCGCGCGCGATTTCATCGACGATGGATCGGTTCATGGGGCTGTGCGCGATCAGCGTGGCGCCGCTTTCGTGCATGCGCGCCAACAGGCTCTTGCCAGCACAATCGATGAAGGTGACGTCCGCCAGATCGACGGTCAGGGTGCGGTCCGGAACCGCCCCGTTGGACGCCGCCCAGGCTTGCTCCAATTCCCGCACCCACGGTCCGGTGAGCTTGCCTTCCAGCTTGAAGGTGCTGGCCTGAGCCGATTCCTGAATGGTGATGCGCAGCATGCAGTGGCTAGTGCAGGTGGGCGGCCAAAGCAAACTATCTTCGTTTCAAAGGGATGCACCGGCGTGCCGAAGGCTGCCGATGCCGATGGCGCGGCGCGTGCCGTTATTTCGGCACTGGGGGGGGCAAGCCGCAAAAGGGGCCGATTGACGATTCCGCGACGAATTTGGAGGGCGGACTTCAGTCCGCGCGGGGCTTTAGCCCCGCCAGGCCGCCTGAAAGGCGGCTGCGGCCAAGATTGGCCGCCCCACAGCCAATCTCCTGTGGAATCGGCAGGTTGGAGGCGAGTCTCACGTCAGAAGACGCGGATGGATATGATGCGCCGCATGTCTTCGCCGCGGTCGTTGCGGAAGCCCTGCAAGTCGGGCTGATCGTGCTCGATGCGGGCACGGCGGCCGCCAAACTGCTCCTCGCCGAACA
The DNA here is from genome assembly GCA_049520215.1 of Bryobacteraceae bacterium. Lineage (GTDB taxonomy): Bacteria > Acidobacteriota > Terriglobia > Bryobacterales > Bryobacteraceae > Bog-159. Next base: position 11,140 of record JBEKPZ010000023.1, read on the forward strand.
CCTCGACTCCGCGCACCCGTCCGAAGAATTTCACGGAGGCGAACCGCTCGATCAAGGGGTCGGGGAGGCGGCCTACCTGGTCGCCCGCGCGCACGCAGAACGATCTTCCGCGGTAGCCGGGCTCGCGATAGAAGCAAACGCCATCGCCGTCCATGCCCCAGCGGTGCTCGCGCTCGTCGAAGCGGCCGTAGTTGCGTTCCCAGCGGCGTTCGCGGTCCCAGTCATCGGCGTCACGATCGCCGTCACGGCGGGCGAGATCCGCCAGGCGGCGGAACGTGAACCGCTGATTGGCTTCGCCGTTGAGGTCGTAGGTTTGGACTCGGGCGCCGTCACGGGTGGATGCATTGGGAATGTCCAGGGTTTTGCCCAGACGGTTAGTGATTAGGGCATTGCCGTCGTTGGCCGGTGCGATGCGCCACTGTTGGCTGGGGCTGCCGGTGAATGGCATCCCACGCACGGGCGTGCTATTGCCCCCCATGGCTTCCAGGGCGTTGCCGTTCATGGCGTTGCGCAGGCACCAGAATCCGGGCTCGGCGGGCACCACGTCCCATTGCTGGTTATCGGTGTTGCGCGCCGAGAACTGGATGACGCTGGTTTGGTTATTGCGGTCAAGGTCGATCACTTTCCCGGATCTGACGTTGCCGATTTCATAGCGGCCCGGCCCGTTGAATCCGCCTTGCGCGCAGGCCGGGAAGGGCGTGCAGGCGGCCGCGGCCAGGGAGAAGGCGACCGTCAGGCAGAGTCGCGATTTGAGAGTGGTCATGTATGGTCCGTTAGTGCCGAGATCCAGGATAGCGCGTTACGCGCGGGGGAGCGGGGCGAAAGGGCGGGTCTGGAGACCCGCCGCAGGCTGAGAGCCTGCCCCACGGCGCGCAACGCGATACACTGGAGCGCGGCGACAAGAAATCATGAACTATACCTACGAAGACATGGCCAAGATGATCGACCACTCCCTGCTGAATCCCACGCTGACGGTGGACGATCTGGAGCGGGGCATTCAACTGGCGCTGGAGTACGACGTGGCGAGCGTGTGCATCATGCCGTACTACTTGAAGCGTTGCGCGGAGGCGCTCGGCGGCAGCCGGGTGAATGCCAGCACCACGATCGGCTTTCCGCACGGGGGCCACACGACGGCCATCAAGGTGGCGGAGGCGCGGCAGGCGCTCGCGGATGGCTGTCAGGAGCTCGACCTGGTGGTGAATATCAGCAAGGTGCTCAGCGGCGACTGGAGCTATGTGCGCGCGGACGTTGGCGCGGTGATCGAGGCCGCGCACGCGGCGGGACAGCGGGTCAAGGTCATTTTCGAGAATTGCTACCTGAGCGACGCGCAAAAGATCCGGCTGTGCGAAATCTGCGGGGAACTGCGGGCGGACTGGGTGAAGACATCGACCGGCTATGGCACGGGCGGCGCCACCATGGAGGATCTGGCGCTGATGCGGCGGCACTCGCCGGACTATGTGCAAGTGAAGGCGGCCGGCGGCGTGCGCGACCTGGACGCGCTGCTGCAGGTGCGCGCTCTGGGCGTGTCGCGCGTGGGGGCCACGCGTACGGCGGCGATGCTGGACGAATGCAAGCGGCGGCTGGCCACCCGGTGAGTGTACTAAATGAGACCGCCGGTTCGATCGCTTCATTCGTCATCGTTCGTCTTTGTTCGTCATGGGGTTGTAAACGGTTTATAATCGGGTGAGGGTCGGGCCGGTGCGCGCTGCCCAACCCATTTTGACCGGGCAAGCAAGATCGCGAATCGCACTGATACTCCGAAAAAAGGGGGACCGCCGCAAGTGAGTGTTTGGAATAAGCAGCGCCGGGAGGAAGAACCTTCCGGTCCCTTGAACACAAATCCCATCAGGCCCGCGCCTCCCGCGCCGGCTATAGAAACCAAAAAGGAGGCAACAACTTTGTCCAGCATGTCCAGCATGCCCGTAGGGAGGATGGAACCGGAACCGGCGCGCGGCGGGTCGGCGACCATCGGAAAGGCCGTCAAGATTGCCGGCCAGATTTACAGCCGCGAAGATCTGTACGTGGATGGCGATGTGGAGGGCACCATCGAACTGCTGGATCACAAGCTCACCATAGGCCCGAACGGCAAGGTCCACGCGGGCGTGAAAGCTCGCGAGGTGGTCGCGCTGGGGGTCATTCAAGGCAACGTGGAAGCCAGCGAGCGGATCGAGATTCGCAAGGACGCCAAACTGGTGGGCGATATCAAGACCGCCCGGATCGTGATTGAGGACGGGGCATATTTCAAGGGGAGCATCGATATTGTCAAGTCGGAGCCGAAGGTGGCTCCCAGCCAGCCGCGCCCGCAGTCTGCGCCGGCTCCCGCGCCGCCCGTGGCGAACGCAGTGAGCGCGGCGGACGCGAAGCGTTAGCCGGCTGGCGGAGATGTGGGGTTGTTGAGCGAACGGCTGAAGGGCTTTCTGCGCGGCTCTCGCTCGGCCGCAGAGGGTCCGCCAGCGCATGGCGGGAGTGCGCTGCCCTTTTTCTCGAGGCCCGACCGGGGAGAAGTGTTGGAGACGCGCCCGAGCCGGGGCCTCGATCAGTTCTTCGGCTCTTTCCGCGATCAGACCGGCCTGTCGATCCTGGATCTGGGCGGGGCCCACCAGGAAAACGTCAACTTCATCACCAGCCTCGGACACAAGTTCTACTCCGAGGATTTCCTGCGCATTTTCCAGGAGACTTTCGGGGAGGATATCGCGGACCAATCCAATCCGGGGCGAATCGATTACTTCCTGCGGCGGAGTCTGGAATATCCGGACGAACAATTCGACGGCGTGCTGGCTTGGGACGCGCTCGAATATATGGAGCCCGCGCTGCTGGTGGCCACGGCCGACCGGTTGTTGCGCATTCTGAAGCCCAAGGGTTACCTGCTGGCGATCTTTCATTCGGCCGAGCGCAAGCAGATGGTGCCCTGTTATAGCTTTCGCATTCAGGATTTGCGCACACTGCAGGTAAGCCGGCAGGGCCAGCGCAATGCCTCGCAGCAATTGTTCAATAACCGCAGCCTGGAGAAGCTGTTTCAGAAGTTCGAGTCGGTGAAGTTTTTCCTGGCGCGCGACAGTCTGCGGGAAGTGATTGCGCGCAAATGAGCGGCGGCGAGGACTTGAGAAATCTAAAGTTGTAGTTTAGAATACTCATATATGCGCTTCGTGCCGCGAGCCGCCCAGGCGACTGTGTTGGAGGCGGCCCGCAGTTTCCCCGCGGTGGTGGTGACCGGGCCGCGCCGGACCGGGAAGACCACCTTGCTGCGCCGCCTCTTCCCGCGCGCCACCTACGTACTGCTGGAAGATCCGGATGTGCAGGCCCGCGCGCGTTCCGATCCCCGCGCGCTGATCGAGGAACTGCGCGTCCCGGTGCTGTTCGACGAGATCCAGAATGCGCCGGATCTGCTGGCCTACATCCGCACGCGCGTCGATCGGAAACCTCGCGCAATGGGCAAATGGTTGTTCACCGGCTCCCAGGAGGCTCCCCTGATGCGGGGGGTGAGCGAGTCGATGGCCGGGCGCGCCGCCATCCTGCAACTGCTGCCGTTCAGCCTGGCGGAGACGGACCGTGTCAGCCTGCTTCACGGCGGCTATCCCGAGGTGCTGGCGCGTCCGGCTGGGCGTGCGTTGTGGTTCAGTTCCTACATCCAGACGTACCTCGAACGCGACGTGCGCGCCATCACGAATGTGCGCGACCTGGCGACCTTTCGCCGCTTCCTTGCCTTACTGGCCAGCCGCCACGGCCAGGTCCTGAACAAGACCGATCTGGCGGCCCCGCTGGGCGTCTCCGTGCCGACCATCGGAGACTGGTTGCAGGTTCTGGAGATCACCGGGCAGATCATGCTGGTGCCGCCCTACTTCGAGAACTTCGGCAAACGCCTCATCAAGTCGCCCAAGATATATCTGGGGGATTCGGGGATGGCTTGCTACCTCCTTGGGATCGCCACGCAAGCCGAGCTGGACCGGTCGCCCTTTCTCGGCGCGCTGTTCGAAGGATACGTGGCCGCGGAGATCCTGAAGAGCCAGGCGAACCAGGGCCGGCGCAAGGAACTGTACCATTTCCGCGATCAACAGGGGCTGGAGGTGGATTTCCTCTTTCCGGCCCGCGACGGCGGTCTCTGGATGGTGGAGTCGAAAGCCTCCAAGACCGTCCTGCCGGCCATGGCGGGACCGATGGAGTCTTTGCGCCGGTCCATAGGTAAGCATGGTCCGGTTCGCATGACCGTAGTGCATCGGGCATCCACCACGGCGCCGCGAAGCCGCGGGGTTGCGCCGGGGGTGGAGGCGCTGGATGTGCGGGCATTTGTGGAGACGCTGGCGGAAAAGAGGTCCCGAAGCGGCGGGGCCGGCACTCTGTTAGGTTAGAATTCAAGTCAGTTGGTAGTTGGAGGATCGATGAGAAACATCAGGAACATACTGTTTGTGTTGTTGCTGTCGGTTTTGGCCCGGCCTTTGTTCGCCCAGGGCGCGCCGCCCCAGGTGGCCGCCGACCAGCCTTACATCATGGAGTACTATTACAAGGTGCAGTGGGGGCATCAGCAGGAATTTCTGCAGCTCTTCCTGAAAAACCACTACCCGTTGCTCCGCAAGGTCGTCGAGAGTGGCCGTATGATCTCGGTGAAAATCGAGCAGCCCGCCAACCACATGACCGAGGATGCGCGCTGGGACTATCGCGTCACGATCCGGTTCAAGAACTCCGCACTGGGGACCACCGCGAATCTTGACGAAGATCGTCTGATCAAGCAACTCTGGCCCGACCAGGAGACTTACAAACGCGAGGAACAACGGCGGTTCGAGATTTTGCTGGCCCACTGGGATCTTCCGGTGACCGACATCACGCCGGCGGGAAGATAAGCGGAGGCCGACGTGGACGTCGGCCGCAGGACTGGAGTCCCGCCCTACAAACTAGCCGACGTCGTCGAAATCGTCGCTATCCTCTTCTTGGGCCGGCTTCGAGTTGAGTTGAATCTCATGCAGGTTGGCGGCCTTCAGCTCACCGTTGACCGCGCGAACGTCCGTGGCCTTCAGTTTGTTCCAGCGCTCCATCGCGGCGGGATAGTCGCGCGCAACCTTGGCTATGCCGGCCGATTGCGCGACGGTGAGCGCGGCATCGGCGCTGTCGATTTCGCCGTATAGCCCGGACGCCTCTCCATTCACGGACGTCAGCCCCGGCTCGGCCGGCGCGGGCCCGAACATGCCGCCGGCGCCCAGTGCCGCTTTGATCTTTTTCCCTAGCGCGGCAAGATGCTCGGCCAGCGGACCGGTGGCATCGTGCGCGAGCTTGTCGATCTGTTCCTGGGCCGCGCGAGCTTCGCGGACGGCTTCAGTAGTGCGAGTGACGATCCTGGCAAGCTGCTTCGCGGCCGCATACTGCCGCTCGACATCCGCCGGCGAAGCCTTCACGCGCGGGTCCATCTTCACGGTGAGCGGCGCGGTGTACGGATGGCCGTCAACGGTAAGTTTCACGGTGTATACGCCGGGCAACGCGCTGGGACCCAGCGGCAGACGCGGCGTATCATGCGGGACCGCCGCGATGGGATACCCGTGCCGCAAGGATTCCGGCGGTGCGCCGTGCAGATCCCAGACCCAGCGGTGCAGGCCGCCGGCCGCCGGCAGGACGCGCGGAGTGCGCACCCACAAGGGCGGAATACTCAGCGTCTTCAAATCGGCCTCGGTGATTTCCGGCGGGTCCGCGCTCGAATAGCGCCGCACCGGTTTGCCGGCGGCGTCCAGAATCTCAAGCGTCACGGGCGCCGATGCCGGCTGCGCCAGAAAGTAATCGATGGCAGCGCCATCCGGCGGATTCTCAGCCAGTGGCTCGTCCGGCGGCAGGGGCGTGTCGCTGTTGGTATCGCGGCGCACGCGGTATGCCGGCGCGGGGCGGCAGAGCCAGGCGCCCGCCGCGATCGCCTTTTCGTCGATCTGGCGCAAGGGGGTGATGTCGTCGAGAATCCAGAAGGAGCGCCCGTGCGTGGCCACGATCAAGTCACTGCCGTGAATCCACAGGTCGCGCATGGACGTGTGCGGCAGGTTCAATTCGAGCGATTGCCAGTGGCCGCCATCGTCGAACGACACCCACACGCTGGTTTCGCTGCCCGCGAACAGCAGCCCTTTTCGCACCGGGTCCTCACGCACCGTGTCGATGGGTGCGTCGTTGGGCAACCCGGCGGTGATGAGCTGCCAAGTCTTGCCGCCGTCGTGCGTGCGGTAGATGTAAGGCGTCAGGTCGTCCACGCGGAAGCGGCTCACCGAAGCGTACGCCGATTTGTCGTCGAAATGCGATGCCTCCAATTGCGTGACTTTGCTCCACGGCGCGAGCGCGGGTGGGGTGACGTCGTTCCACTTCTTGCCGCCGTCGGCGGTAACCCAGATCAACCCTTCGTCGGTGCCGGCCCAGATGGTATCGATGTTGTGGAAGGCAGGCGCCAGCGAATAAACCACGCCGCGCTGCTTGTCCACGCCGGGATCTTTGGCGGCCATGCTGCCGAGGCTTGCGGGAATGCCGGGATGCGGGCGCGTCAGATCGGTGCTGATGGTCTGCCAGGAATGCCCGCCGTCCGTGGTTTTGAAGACCACGTTGGCCGCGTAGAAAAGCACGCGCGGGTCGAGGGGCGAGAACATGATCGGCTGGGTTCGATCGGCGCGATACGTTTCGCCCGAAGGCGGCCTAGGCGAGACGATTTCCACCTGGCCCGTGCTGCGATGGAATTTCGACACCTGCCCGCGCCCCGCGCCGTACACAATATCCGGATCGCGCGGGTCCGGCGCGACATAGCCGTATTCAATCACGCCCACCGGATGCCATTCCCGAAAGGTGATAACGCCATCATTGCCACGGCTGGAGACGCACACCGATCCGCTCTCCTGCTGCCCGGCGCAAACGCGGTAGGGGAAGGCATTGTCGGCCACGGCGTGATAGAGTTGGGCGGTCGGCTGGTTGTACCAGGAACTCCAGGTGCGTCCGCGATTCACGCTGACCAGCGCGCCCTGGTCGCCCACCAGCAGGATAATGTCGGGGTTATTGGGATTGATCCAGATGTTCTGATAGTCGTCGCCGCCGGGCGCGCCCTTGATGCCGGTCCAGGTCTGGCCGCCATCGGTGGAGCGCCAAGTGACGATACTTGTGCTGTAGAGCGTGTCGGCATCCTTCGGATCGACGCGCGGCACCGCCAGGTCGCCGCCGCCGATGCGATTCGCGGGCCGGGCGTCGGTGGTGGCGCGATGCCAGTTTTCGCCGGCGTCATCGGAACGGTAGATGCCCGTTTCGCGGCCCATGGCGACGGACGCATAGAGGCGGCGCGGGTCGCTGGGCGCGATCGCCACGTAAGCCTGAGCGACCTCCGGAAGACCCTGGGTCAGCTTGCGCCAGGTCTTGCCGCCATCGGTGGATTTGAAGATGCCGCCGTGCGTGCCGCTATACTCGTTGCCAAATTCCCATGGACCTTGGCGGGCTTCCCACAGCGACGCATAGAGCACGTCAGGATTGGAAGGGTCCATGGCGATGTCGGAAGCGCCGGTGTTCTCGTCGACGTACAGAATCTTCTGCCAGTTCTCGCCGCCGTCGGTGGAGGCGAAGACACCGCGTTGTTGGTTGGCCCCATAGGGATGCCCGAGTACGGCGGCGAACAGGCGATTGGCGTCGCGCGGGTCCACCGCCAGCGCGGGGATCTGCTGGCCGTCGCGGAGGCCGAGGTGGGTCCAGGTCTGGCCCGCATCGGTGGATTTGTAGATGCCGTTGCCCACCGACAGATCGGGGCGTTGCAGGCCTTCGCCGCTGGCCACATAGATGACGTTCGGATCGGAGGGCGCCACCGCGATAGCGCCGATGGAGCCGGTAGGCTGGCTGTCGAATATCGGCGTCCAGGTCCGGCCGTAATCGTCCGACTTCCAGACGCCGCCGTTGACCTGCCCCATATAGAACACATTGGGTTGGCCGGGCACGCCGACAGCCGCGCGGGTCCGTCCGCCGCGGAAAGGACCGATATTGCGCCAGTGCAGGTCTTTGAACAGGCCGGAGTCGATCTGCTGCGCGCCGGCTACACCGGCAAGAGTGAAAAGAAGGAGGCGCCGTACCCATGTGGAGGTCATCCCTCCTATGGTATGCGATTACCACAATCCGAGCAGGCGGCCTGAGAGGCCGCCGCAGGCTAAGAGCCTGCCCCACTTTATTTCTCGAATGTGATGCTGGATTCGCCCGCGTACCGGTGATAGTTGCGGAAGTCGATGGCCTCGCGACTGCAACTGCTGGTATCCCGCTGGCAGCCCAGCGATTCGGCATGCACAGGCACGAGATACTGGCGTTCGGCAAAGCGGACGAATTCGTAGTCGGTGGCCATCTCTACCTTGTCGATGGGAAAGGCGTCGGGCATGTGGGTCGCCTGCATTTCAATGCGCAACACACGGTGGGTCTCTTTGTCGACCCACACGGAACCGGTGTAAGGGGGAGTGATCAGTTGCGACGCCACCATAATCCGCCAGTGGGAATGCTCGCGCTCCACCGAAAAATCGTAAACCAGGGAGGCCCGCCCGGCCGATCGGGATTCCTTGCGATACTCGAAGTCCGCGCCCGTGGCAGGCGAGAATATGTCCGCCAGCACGCTGCCGAACTCGCCGGTGGACCACGATCCGGACAAATCCTCGATGTTCTTCTTGGTGGCTTTGCCGTTGATCGCCAGGTTGCGGTAGCTCTCCTTCCCGTTTTCATAGACCAGCGCCATGGAAACCACGTCGCGCGCCTGCCAGTTCTTGGAGTTCGATTCGCTCTGATAGCGGGTCATGATTTCCTGGCAGTAATAGTTGGGCAGGCTTTCGAGGAAGGAGCCGGCGGCTTCCCGCGCTTTTTCGATGATTACTTCTTCGGGGCGCTGCGGCCCGCGGACCGGCGGCTCGCGATCTTCCTCGGGCGGCTCGTTGCGGGCCGACAGCTCGGGGGCCGGCGCAGCAGATGGCGCGGCAGACGGCGGGGCAGGCTCGGCGTCCCTTCGTACGGCCTTGCCGCCGCGCTTCAGGACCGGCGGGCCCTCATCGTCCGAGTCGATTTGCGCGGACTTTACTACGTCTTTAGCGGGCGCGTTGAGGTCGGCTGGATTCGGTTCGGCGGCGGCGGGCGGGGCCGTCGCCGCAGCCTGACTGGCGGGCTTGGCGGGGGAATCTTCGGGCTCGGGCTCGGGCGCGGCCTCTTTAGCGCTCTCCTTTTCAGTTCCCTTGGAACCCTTGGCGAGCGACGTCTCCACCGGCTCGGCGGCGTGCGCGCGATCCTTGGCGCTGCCATCCTGCTGCCACATGACGTTCACGGCCGTCAGGAAACCCTCTTCGTCCTGGCTGGCCTCGACTTCGATATAGTCGCCGGGTTTCAGGTCCGCCGTCTTGATGGGGTTACCCAACTTCAGGAAATGCGTGGTGCTGGTGCGTTTGAAATTCAGAATGCGGTGATCGTCCGCCTCCACGATAACCTGGTCCTTCAGGATGCGGCGCAGCATGCCCGAGGTGCTCTGCAGTTGGGCTTGCTCCTCCTTCTTGTGACGGCGCGGGATGGGAATCCCTACGCCGCCGGTACCCGGAGGATACTGGCCCGGATATTGCCCCGGCGCGGGCATCGGCGCTTCGATCAGGGCCAGCACGAGAGCAAGCCAAAAGGGATGAAGAATGCGCAGAGGGATGGTCATGCTGTTTTTCAGTTTAGCGTGAGTGGCATTCGCTGGAAGATGGACGCGCCGGGCAGTCGGACGGTTACGGCTCAGGCGGCCGCGTGGCCGTTCCACTGGCGCCGCATGGCCGTCACCATGCGTCGGAAGCCGCGGTCCCAATCGGGAAAAAGGTCGATGTACTGCGTTTCACACTGGATGCGCAGGGGCACGAGGCAGGCGTCCAGGCGCGCCGGGATCAGGAAAATATCGTCCAGCGGCATGCGCTGCGTGCAATCCAGCGCATACCGGATTTCCGCCTGGAAGCCACCCTTTTTCTTTACCGACCGGTGCGAAAAACAGGCCAGGAAGAAATCCGAGGTAGTGATGGCCTCTTCGATGGAGCGCGGCCAGTTCTGGCCCGGCAGCAGCTTGCGTCGGTCCAGCCAGGGGTCGAAGCCGCGGGCTTCCAGATCCTCGAACAGCCGCTCGGCGGCGGCTGCGTCTTCCTGCACATAAGCCACGAAGACCTTGGGGCGGTTGCGCGGCAGAAACCGAAAGCCGCGCTGGGCGTCGGGGAGAAAGGTGCCTAGCCCATCCATCTCCACGCTGACGCCTTCGGCCAGGCACTGCCGGACCAGACGGGCCACTTGGGCGCTCGATTGCCAACTATTTCCGCCCCTGGCCACCCGGCTTCTCCTTCGTGAATTGATAGGACCCTTTGGGTCCCGGGGTGAACTTGCCCAGTCCGGGGAACTTTGCCGCCTTTCCCTTCCGCAGCTTGGAAAGGATCTCGTGGACCACGCGATCCAGTTGATCGGCGGCTTCGGCGTTGGAGACCCCCGCTTGCTTGGCCAGCCGTTTGGCGATTTCCGGTTTCCTCATGCCGATTCCATCCTAACAGGCCAAATCTTGCAGTTTTTGATCGGAGGCGTTCCGGGCATCGCCAACATACTGTAAATAAAGATTTTCTTTGTTAGAGGGAAACTTGTGACCGAGAATTGGTCTGCCGAAATGAAGTGATTTTAACTTTAATGTAGCGGCCGGTTCATCTGCCGGGTTTACAGTTTGTTACAGACGAAGCAGAATCGTCGAACCAAAAGGAGATACCGAAATGAAGAAATTGATGACCCTGATGTTGGGCCTGTCCATCGCGCTGGGCTCTTTCGCGGCGTTCGCCCAGGATACCGCCACCACCAAGGAGAAGAAGACCGAGAAGATCAAGAAAAACGCCAAAAAGACCAAAAAGAAAGAGACTACCGAGACGGTAACAAAGCAGAACTAGCTTCCGCTTTTTTTCCATAGAGGTCGGGCCGGGAGATCGCTCTCGCATGGCGGGAAAGGGGCGCGCGGAAGATGTCCTCGGTGCGAGGCCCGGCCTCGCTCTGGACTTTGGCCATTTGCTGTGGGGCAGGTTGCCAACCTGCAGGCCGATTGTCAATCGGCCTTCGCGAGCGAAGCTCGCGCTTGCTTAAGGCCCGGCCTCGCTCTAATTATTTACGCGAGCGGATTTGGGGCATCGTGCATTTGGCGTTCCGTAAGCAATTGAAAACAAGTGGCAATCCTGTTTGGCGTGAGCATCGGCCGGGAACAGTCTATCGAAATGAAGCGATTTTAATAGCGCCTTAAGAGCCGGTTCATCTGCCGCGGGCTATGATACGTTGCAGACGAGGCAGAATCGTCGAATAAACAAGGAGATACCTTAATGAAGAAACTCATGAGCCTGATGTTGGGCCTGTCCATCGCGCTGGGCTCTTTCGCCATGTTCGCCGCCGATGACACCGCCACCGAGACCACCAAGAGCACCACGAAAACGAAGAAGATGACCAAAAAGACCAAGGTCAAGAAGACAGACACCACAAAAACGAGCTAACGTCGTTTTCCATGACTGGGAACGCCGCGTAGTGGGCCGGTTTTCTAAAACCTACGCGGCCCTCCAGTTTTTTGCTCTGTTGCCTCCCTCCTGTACGATCCTGGCTGCTCCCCGGCGGGGTGTCCTCTGGCCGCGCGCAGTAGTTCTCCTAACTCTCCTGACAAGTTGACTCGCCGCAAGGTTTCCTCTAATCTCTAGTTGGATAGAGGAGATTGCTCAACACCCAGCCCCAATGACCATTTCAGTCAAAGGTGAATATGCGCTGCAAGCCCTATTTGACCTGGCCTCGCAGCCGCCCGGAACACCGATCAAAATCGGCGAGATCGCCAGGCGGCAGAAGATTCCGCAGAAATTCCTGGAGCTGATTCTGGCGGGCCTGAAGCAGGGCGGCTTTGTCGAGTCGCGCCGGGGAGCCGAAGGCGGTTACCTGCTGGTGCGCACCCCCGAAACCCTGACTGCGGGCGAAGTGCTGCGTTTTGTGGAAGGCCCGCAACCGGGCCGTTCCCGTTCGCGGCGCAAGGGCGAATCGCCTTTCGCCGAGATGTGGAGCCGCGTGGACTTGGCGGTCTCGGATGTTCTGGACCACACCACCTTTGCCGACTTGCGCCGCGCCTGGGCTGAGCGCAACGCCCGATTCGTTCCAAATTGGGAGATATAGGCTTGTTTTACGCGGACAATTCACTCAGCATCGGCCGCACGCCGCTGGTGCGCGTCAACCGCATTACCGATGGTGCGCCGGTGACCATGCTGGCCAAGATCGAGGGCCGCAACCCCGCCTGTTCGGTGAAGGACCGCATTGGCGCGGCCATGGTGTGGGACGCGGAGCAGCGCGGGATTCTGAAGCCCGGAAAAGAGATCGTCGAGCCCACCAGCGGGAACACCGGGATCGCCCTGGCTTACGTGGCGGCGGCGCGCGGTTATGCCATCACCCTCACCATGCCGGAAACCATGTCGATGGAGCGGCGCAAGGTGCTGCGGGCGCTGGGCGCCAGGCTCTTGCTTTCCGACGGCGAGCAAGGCATGGCCGGCTCCATCGCCAAAGCGTTGGAACTGGTGTCCGGGGACCCGGATCATTACGTGTTGCTGCAACAATTCGAGAACCCGGCTAATCCGCGCATTCATTTCGAGACGACCGGGCCGGAGATTTGGAACGATACCGCGGGAGCGATCGACGTGCTAGTGGCCGGCATCGGCACCGGGGGGACCATCACCGGCATTTCGCAGTATCTCAAGCAGTCCGAGAGGAAGAAAATTCTCTCGGTGGGAGTGGAGCCGGCGCGCTGCCCGGTGATCACGCAGACGTTGAAGAAGGAGCCGCTGCGGGCCAGTCCTTCCAAGATCCAAGGCTTGGGGGCGGGGTTCATTCCGGACACGCTGGACCTCTCGGTGGTCGACCGCGTGGAAACCGTCGGCGATGAAGAGGCTATGGAAACTGCGCGCAGGCTGGCTCGCGAAGAGGGTATCCTGTGCGGTATCTCCTGCGGCGCGGCGATGGCGGTGGCCCTGCGGTTGGCTCATGAGGAGCAGTTCAAGGGAAAGATGTTCGTGGTGATACTGCCCGATCTGGCCGAGCGTTACCTGAGCACGCCTTTGTTCGAGGAATAGCTTGCTGCGGATGCGGGGCAGGCCTCCAGGTCTGTCAGGATCGCAGAATGATGTCCAGGGAGGATGCTGAAAAAGGCTCTCACAGGCTGAAGCCTGTGCCACCAACTGCCGCTATGTCATTGATAACCGGTGGGAGTATTTGGTATAGCGCGCTCTCTACACGTCCAGATTCTTCACGTCCAGCGCGTTGTCTTCAATAAACTTCCGCCGGCTCTCCACGTCCTCGCCCATCAGCGTGGAGAAAATCTCTTCGCTCTCCACCGCGTCTTCCAGGCGCACCTGCAGCAGCGTCCGCTTCTCGGGGTTCATGGTCGTCTCGGCAAGCTGCTCGGCGTTCATTTCGCCCAGCCCCTTATAGCGCTGCACCGAGGCGTCCCGCTTGCCTTCCATCTTCACGAAGGCGAGCAGGGTGGCCGCGTCCGCCTGCGTATCGCGATGCTCGCCCCGCACCACCACGAACGGGGGATCGTTATACTTGGCGATCTGGCGCGCCAACGACCGGAATTTCTTGTACTCCGGCTGCGCCGCCAGGTTCACGCCGATGTGCCGCTCGGCATTGGTGGAATCGTGGAACATTACAGTCCAAGCCGAGTGCTCTTCGTCCGCCACCACCGACGCCGGCACCTGCGCGGCGTTCACCGCCGCCGCCACGCGCTCCATGTTCTCCTTGTCCTGGAAATCGACTTTGTGGTCGGCGCGCAGTTCGGCGTTGCCCAGCACCGTCACCACGCGCGCGTCGCGCATGCGCCGCTCCACTTTGTGGAACATCTGCTCGAACTCGTCCAGGCTCATCAGAAAAGCGCGCAGTTCGCCGCCTTCCAGCGTGGCCTTCACGCCAGCGCCATTCGAGCCGACCTCCACGGTCACGTTCTCCGTGGCGCGCCGCATGATCTCGCGTGTGAATTCCTTTTCGTCCTTGATATACTTCTCCGCCTTGCCCTTCTTAATGCGGTAGAGCGGCGGTTGCGCGATGAAGATGCGGCCGCGATTGATCAGCTCGTTCATGTGGCGGAAGAAGAAGGTCAGCAACAGCGTGCGGATGTGCGAGCCGTCCACGTCGGCATCGGTCATGATGATGATCTTGCCGTAGCGGATCTTGGCCGCGTCGAAATCGTCTTTGCCGATCCCGGTTCCCAGCGCCGTGATCATGCAGCGAATTTCCTCGTGGCCCAGCATCTTGTCGTAGCGCGCCTTCTCCACGTTCAAGATCTTGCCCTTCAGCGGCAGGATGGCCTGGAAGCGGCGGTCGCGGCCCTGCTTGGCGGTGCCGCCGGCCGACTCGCCCTCCACCAGGAACAACTCGCAGCGCTCGGGATCCTTCTCCTGGCAGTCGGCCAATTTGCCGGGCAGACCGCCGGAATCGAGCGCGCCTTTGCGCCGGGTCAGGTCGCGCGCCTTGCGGGCCGCCTCGCGCGCGCGCGCGGCATCGATGGCCTTGCCCACGATTTTGCGCATCACCGCCGGATTCTTGTCGAAATACTCGCCCAGCTTGTCGTTGACGAACTGGGTCATGTATCCGGCGATATCGCTGTTCAACTTGCCCTTGGTCTGGCCTTCGAACTGCGGTTGCGGAATCTTCACGCTGACCACTGCCGTCAGGCCTTCGCGCACATCGTCGCCGCTAAGGTTCTCCTTGACGTCCTTGAACAGTCCGGCCGCCTGCCCGGCCGCGTTGATGGTGCGGGTGAGCGCGGTACGAAAGCCAGTCAGGTGCGTGCCGCCATCCACCGTGTTGATGTTGTTGGCGAAGCTGAAAAGGCTTTCCGAATAGCCGTCGTTGTATTGCAGCGCGACTTCCATCGACAGCGTTCCCGCGTCGTTGGGCAATTCCCGGTCGGCTTCGAAGTGGATGGGCTTATCGTGCAGCACCGACTTCCCGCGGTTCAGATGCTTGATGAACTCCGCGATGCCGCCGCTGTACAGGAACTCGTGGTTCTTCACCGGGTCCACGCGCTCATCGGTCAGGTTGATCTTCAGGCCCTTGTTCAGGAACGCCAGCTCGCGCAGCCGCTGCGCCAGCGTGTCGTAATTGTAGGTGGTTTCCACCATGATCGTGGGATCCGCCTTGAACGTCACGCGCGTGCCGGTTTTCCGGCCGGCTTTGCCTGCCCGCAGCAGCGGACCTTTGGGATGACCGCAGGCGAATTCCATCTGCCACGTATAGCCCTCGCGCCAGATTTCCAGCTCCAACCGCTCGGAGAGCGCGTTTACGCAGCTCACGCCCACGCCATGCAATCCGCCCGATACCTTGTAGCTCTTGGAATCGAACTTGCCACCGGCGTGCAGTTTGGTCATGACGACTTCCGCGGCCGATACACCTTCCTCGTGCATGTCCACCGGGATGCCGCGGCCGTTATCGATCACCGTTACCGAGTTATCGATATGAATCGTTACATCCACTTGCGTGCAATAGCCGGCCAGGGCTTCGTCCACGGAATTATCCACCACCTCGTAAACCAGGTGGTGCAGCCCCATCTCGCCAGTCGAGCCGATATACATGGCCGGCCGGAGGCGTACGGCCTCCAGACCTTCCAGAACCTTGATGCTGCTTGAATCGTAAACTTCCGGTGTGCTGGTTTCGTTCAACGTCGATGACATTGGGTTTAACTCTTACTCTGCTTTGTGGGGCGGGCAATCTTGCCCGCAGCCGACTTTCAGCCGGCTGGTCCAAGTCTCCGTCAAATCCTCATGGGCATTACCACGTAGCGGTAATGATCTTCGGTTCCGTCGGTGACCGGACGCAGTTCGCCGGCGCTCTTCTGGTCCTTCAATTCGAAGGCTATCTGCTCCTGACTGGTAGCGCGCAGAAAATCGAGCAGATATTGAGCGTTGAATCCGATCTCCATGTCCGGGCCCGCATACTCGCTGGGCACGCTCTCCTCGCTCTCGCCGGTCTCGACGGAAGACGAAAAAATCTTAACTTCACCGGCCGTGAACTGCACTCGAATGGCACGCGACCGCTCATCGGCAAACTGCGAGACGCGCTCAATCGCCGAGCGAATCTCATCCCGATTCAGCTTGGCCGTATGCACATTGTCCTTAGGCAGAACCTTGTCGTAGTCCGGGAAATTGCCCGTAAGCTTGCGCGTGATCAGCATGCGTTCGCCAAACTGGAAGAACAAGTGGTTCTCGTCCCCGGCAAACACCAGCTTGCTATCGGCGCCGCTTTCATCCGCCAGCTTCACAATCTCAGCCATGGCTTTCTTGGGCACCAGCGCGCGAAAACTCTTGCCGGTGCCGGCTGCGGGAGACACGATCTCCACATAAGCCAGCCGATGACCGTCGGTAGCCACCATCGTGGTCGAATCCGTCTTCAGCAACAGTAGCGCGCCATTTAGCGTAAAGCGGGATTCCTCCAACGAAATAGCAAATGCGGTGCGGGAGATCATGGATGCCAGCAGCTTCACCGGGATTTCCGCGATGGTCTCCGGCATCTGCGGCAACTCCGGGAAACTTTCGCGCGACATTCCCGCAATACGCGTACGCGAGCGGCCGCACACCAGACTGGCCCAATGGTTCTCCAGGAACTTGATGGTCAGATCCACGTCCGGCAATAGCCGCACGTAATCCAACAGCTTGCGAGCCGGGATCGTACCAGATCCCTCTTTCTTGACCTTGGCCGCACAAGAACAGCGGATACCCAACTCCAAATCGGTGGCGGTGAGAGTGATCCGGTCGTTCTTCGCCTCCAACAACACGTTGGAGAGGATCGGGATGGTGGTCTTCTTCTCGACCACACCTTGCGAGAGGCTCAGTTCTCGAACGAGGTCTGCTTTGCTGACGGTGAATTCCATGCGGTCTTAACTCCTATTCTCTCGGTTCATTTAGATACTGTAGAAGAACAGAATTCATAGGCCCTGTGCAAACTGTTGAAGGCTTTCTAAATTATACTAAATTATAGTAGTTTTGGCCATTCCCAACCTGAGGATTTCATGCGCGGCAAGGTGCAGAAACCGCTCCCCGGCAGGTTCTTGCACAGAGTCCACAGGCAATCCGTACAGGCACCTGTGGAAGGTCCAGATAACCTCATTGTAATGAATCGATTAGCGCGTGGATAATCCTGTTCAATTCCGGATCGGTGTGGCGCAGCTTATCGATTTTCTTGACCGAATGCAGCACGGTGGTGTGATGTTTGCCGCCAAACGCCCTGCCAATCTCCGGTAGCGAGGCCTGGGTCAGCTCTTTTACCAGGTACATAGCCACCTGTCTGGGTACCACGATCTTCTTGGTGTTGCTCTTTTCCTTGAGTTGGCTTTGCCGGATGCCGTAGCGCTCCGCTACACCCTTCTGAATGGAATCGATGGTGACTTTGCGGTCTTGCGCGTAGACCAGGTGCCGCAACACCTGCTGCGCCATGGTCAGATTGATCGCTGAACCGGTTAGCGAAGAATATGCAATCAGCTTGACCAATGCGCCTTCCAACTCGCGTACGTTGGACTTGGTCTTGGTGGCCATGAACGTTCGTACGTCTTCCGGGAGCGCCACGCCCTCCACCTCGGCCTTCTTGTCCAGAATGGCCATTTTGGTTTCCAGGTCGGGCGGTTGGATATCGGCCATCAGTCCCCATTCGAAACGCGAGCGAAGCCGGTCTATCAGGCCTGGGATGTCCTTTGGCGGCGCATCGCTGGAGATCACGATTTGCTTCTGGTGATCGTGCAATTCATTGAAGGTGTGAAAAAATTCCTCCTGGGTGCGGTCCTTGTTGCCAATCAACTGTATGTCGTCCACCAGCAGCACATCCGCGGAGCGGTAGCGATCGTGGAACTGCGGCATGCGGTCCAGCCGGATACACGCGATCATGTCGTTCATGAACCGCTCACTGGAGGTGTAGATGATGCGCATCGACGCATGGCTGTTGATCAGGGCGCGGCCGATGGCGTGCATCAGGTGCGTCTTGCCCATCCCTACACCGCCGTAGATGAACAATGGGTTATAGCTGCGGGACGGGTTGGTGGCGACCGACCGAGCCGCGGCATGCGCGAACTGGTTGCATGCGCCGACAACGAAGCTGTCGAAGGTGAACTTGGGATTGAGCGAGCTGACCGGCGGCGCTTCGAAGTCGTTGTGTTCCCGTGCCGAGGGCAGCGCATACTCCACGCGCTCGATCGCCAAACCAAGCTGTCGCGCCACCACCAGCACGACACTTGCGTATTCCGTCTCCATCCAGCGCTTGGTGCCTTCATCGGGCACGCCGACCACCAGGGTGAGACCGTCTATCCCCATGTATTCAATACGGCTGATCCAATTTTGGTAGCTCTCGGGACTCAGTTTGGTTTCCAGTTCTTTTTTGATGCGATCCCAAGGGTTCATGTCAAACACTTCGCCTGCGAGGAGTGCCGATAGGGTGGGCCACCGACCGATCATGAGTCTAGCATACCCAGCGCGCTTTTAATTAGGAAAATAAAGCCTTCGTTTCGTTATGGTTACAGACTGTTTGACAGGACCGGCAGCGGTTCACGATAATGGTTTCTGACGAGCGGGAGTAACTCAGTTGGTAGAGTGCGACCTTGCCAAGGTCGATGTCGCCGGTTCGAATCCGGTCTCCCGCTCCAAATCTATTTGAGGGGCAGGCACTCGGCCTGCGCGGGGCTCTCCGCCCCGCCCAACTTTACATGAAGCAACTGCTTGCCTTAGCTCTTCTACCGGCCTCCCTGGCCCTGGCCCAGTACAAGATGGAGACGGCCGGCGCACCGCCCGCCGATCTGGCGCCAGCCTTCACTGCGGCGCTGCAGCAACAAGGCGCTAAGATCCTGGGGCCCGACGGCTCGGTATATTGCGAGGTATGGTTCCGCGCCAAGCTGGCGAGTGGGCCCAAATCTACCGACGATGCGGTAACGCTGTCCATTCCCCAAGGCGCATTGCTGGGCGTCATCCGCTTCGCTGGGCCGGCGCAGGACCGCCGCGGGCAACCTCTGAAGGCTGGAACGTACACGCTGCGTTACAGCCAATATCCTGTGAACGGCGACCATCAGGGCGTAGCCCCGCAACGGGATTTCGCGTTGCTGGTGCGCGTAAGTGACGATTCGGACCCGGGCGCGAATCCGGGCTTCGATGCGCTGGCGGCCTTAAGCGCCAAGGCGTCCGGCACGCCGCATCCCGCCGTATTGAGCATCTGGAGTTCGGCGAGCGACAAGTTTCCCAATTTCAGTAAGCAGGGGGAACATGACTGGGTTCTCGATACCAAGCTGGGGGATCTGCCGATTTCGATCATTCTGGCGGGGAAAGTGGAAGGCTAGCGGGGCAGGCGGCCTGAGAGGCCGCCGCAGGCCGAGGGCCTGCCCCACTATTTTGCGTCCAGGTTGGCCGTCAGCTCTTCCGTTGTGATATCGCACTTCGCCCCAGCGGCTGGAATCTCCACTTTGGCGGTCCACAAGATGGCATTCACCACCAAGCGCCGTTGATCCTCCAGACCCCAGTTGTGGTGATAGTGCCCGCCCGTGAATCCGAAACCGCGGCCGCCGTCTTCCCGCTCCACTGCCCAGGCGACAGTCTCTTGTTGCGGCGCGTCCTTGGGCAACATCGCGGTCAGGATGGGCACCAGCCCCTTCTCGTCCTTGCGGAACACCATGCGGTAATACCATTCATCGGTGCTGCGAAAGCTGTCCCAACCGCGCGAGATGGGATGCGCCGGCGCGGTCTGCGTAAGTTCCACGTCATTGACCGGATTTTGCGAATACGGACGCCGGTAGAATCCGCCAATCCAGTCCAGCAACTCCATGCCGCCATGGTCGCCGGGCACCTCCACCGCATAGTGCAGGCATGCCAGGCCGACGCCCCGCTTCATCAGCTTGCCCAGCGTCGCCAGACGGTCGCCCGCCAGTAGCGGGTGTTTTTCGCCGCCATCCATGTACAACACGATGGACTTCGCGTCCCCGAAGACAGCATCGTCCGCCGGCCAGCCGCCCTTCACCACGATCGCGTCGACGCCGGGATTCTGTCGCAGGCACTTGGCCAACAACATGGAGCCTGCGTTGAACTCGTGCTCTCCGGGGCCATGGCTCGCCTTGCCGGCCACCAGCACGATCTTCGCCGGCGGCGCGGCCACCGCTCCCCAGCAGATAACGATCCACAGCCAGGCGGCTTTACTCATTTGTGTTCCTTTTGGAGCCAATCGCGCAGCCCGCCTTTCTTCTTCACCGGCTTCACGTCGGACTTCGTCACGTTCTCAATGGCTGCCAGGGCGATGGGCGCCATAAGCCGGTATCCCTTGCTGTTGGGATGCAGACCGTCGTCCGCCAGTTCCGCCTGCAGGAAGCCGGCCGTATCCACCAGCGCGGAGTAGTAATCCACGTACGGGAAATGCCGCTGCTCGCAGAAGCTCTTCAGCCAGCCGTTCACCTCCAGAATCTTGGAGGGCGCCAGGTGCGCGGTCCGGGCGTACTGTGGATTGACGTCCTTGTGGTAATCGCTCACCGGCAACAGGGACGCGAATATGGGCTCGATGTGGTGGGCCTCCGCCAGGTCCGCGATCATCGACAGATTGTTTTCGATGGTGCTCACGGCCACTCCCCGCCCGAGATCATTGATGCCGGCCAGCACCAGCAGCAGCCGCGGCTTCAGATCGATCGCGTCGGCCTTCATGCGGCCCAGCATCTCGCCCGTGATCTGGCCGCCGATACCGCGGTTGACGAAGTCGCGCTCGCTGCCGTAATACTCGTTGAGCCGCCAGCCGTCGGTAATCGAATCCCCCAGAAAGACCACGCGCGGCTTCTGCGGCGACGGCGCGCCGAGCTTCTCATTGGCTTCCGCATAGCGCTTCAGATTATCGCGATCCGGATTGCGCAACTGCGCGTCCTTGGAATCCAGCAGGGCGCGGAAATGCGAGTCGAGGCGGTCCACGGCGTCGCGCAGTTCGCCGAATTGCCGCCGCCCTTCTTCGGGAAATGGAAAGGGCTTGGGCACGGTGTCGGAGACGCCCAGGTAGGCGCGCATGTCGCCCAGAAGCGTGAATGTAATCCCGGCGTTTTGCGGAGCGGCTTCCAGGTTAGCCAGCGCCTGGCGGGCGTCTTCCAGCGCGGGCGCTCCGGCGCGCGCCAGGCCCGGCACGGCCAGGCCGGTCGATTCCATCAATTGCACGGCGCGCTGTTCCAGTTTCAGCGCCTCCTGATTCGAAAGCAATGCGCCGCCGCTCTGGGCCCACGCCATCGCCGCAACCGCCCCAAAACAGGCGAGCCATTTCATGGTTTTTCTTCCTTCTCCAATTGTAAAGTGATTGTGCCTATCGTAAACTGCAAGCGAACGCGGATCTGCACCGGCACCTTGCGCGCGTCGTCCGTCAGCCAGAAGTAGAGGTGCCCGTAGCGCCGGTACAGCACGTCGTTGAACAGGAAAGCTTCGTAGCGGATGGTCTTAAACGCTCCGGCCGGCGTCTTGATATCCTCGCGCTGTTGCGCCTCCACGCGCGCCATCACGCTTTTCTTGCCGTCGCTGACCGCCACCTGGGTGGCCTGTCCGGGCGGCAGGTTCACGGTGCGCAGCGAATACAGGCCGCCTAATACATCGTGCACGCACGCCGGAATGTCGATCTCGTGCGCGTTCACCACCGCCTTCTTTTCCAAGTCCTTCTCGAGGTATTCGGCCTTGCGCGTCTCGCGGTCGAAAGTGATGCGCGTTTCCTTGCGCCGGCTGCCCTCTTCCGACTTCAGGTAAGAGCCGGATGAACACAAGTCCGAATCCAGGTTCGAGACGTAGTCGTTATTCACCTTGAAGAGCTTGGAGACCAAGCCGGTGGATTCCAGGTGCAGATCGGCCTGCCAGCCAGAATCGGCCGAGTTCGCGCGGCGCGGCGTGGCGCTCCACACGATGCGCGCTTTTCCCGCCGTCACCAGCCGCCATTCCACCGCGTAATCGAGCGTCTCCCGCGCCGGGAGCGCGGCGGGCGCCGCCACCACTACCGGACCTACAAATAGCAGGAGCAGCATCCGGGCTGCTGTCATTAATGGTAGTGTAACGCGTTCGGGCGTGTGGCCGAACCGCGTACGGCGGCCGCCTCTGCGTATACTCTTAGCAATGAGCGAATCCCATAGCCGGAGCCAGTTCGCGGCTGCCTGCTCCGGCCATTGAGCGCCGTCGGCTGCGAGCACATAGATCTAGGTAGTAGGCCACTCTGGAAGGGCTGCGCGTTGCCGTACACTTGTACGCAGGCTGGTGGTACGGCCCCGAGGGCCCTTGGTCCAGCCAGGGGGTGCCAGTAGTTTCAAGCACGTAGCTCTGAGTTGCGGATAATGCCTGGAAGCATTGCAAGCTTGCGTTCACTTGTGCGGGCGGTGTGCTGTGTCGAGTGAAACGCTCCGAGTCTGTCCGTCTGGGGCGCCGCGACCATCACTGCTTGGCGTCGGCACGAACGCCGAAGTCGTAGGTGGCACCCACGCACAGAAGATATTCTCCGAGCCCCAAGCCGGAATTCGGGGTGATGCCGAGAATTCCCGGGGCGATATCCGTGGTTACCGTTTCCCGGAGATCCTTCTTGTTATATCCCCCAGTCGCCGAAAAGCCCGACGCCGACGCTACCTGGAGCTCCCGCCGATCCTTCTTCTGTTCAAGCTGCACGATACCGAAATACCGATGAGAGGAGCGACTCGCCGCGCCCGGCACCGACCGCACGTAGAACATCGGCTTAGGATCCGTAATCTGCAAAGGAGCAAGCGGGCCGTCATAGACCGATTTCGCTTTCACCTTTGCGAACGGACCTATGGCTGCCGTGGCGGCAAAAGAACCGAACCCACCGGCCTTGGAGCCCGTCGGGACGGCCTGTTCAAGCCTGATCCACCCTGCTGGTCCCTTGTAATAAACGCCCGGGTCAACGGGAAGGCCGGGGACCGCGTTCGAAACCCCCGGGAGGGTCGGTGGGGCTGCCGAGGTAACGGTGCCGCGTTTTGCCGTCAGCATTGCGTCCAGGACGCCCTGCGGCGCCCCTTGGTTTTTCAGATCTATAAGCGCCGCTGGGGATACGTCGAACGCGCTGGGCGCGTTGTGAATAGCAAGAACGATAGTACTCTCGCCCAGTCCGACTTTGACCATGTTCACGATATCGGAATTGGTGAGCGGCTTGTCCTGTTGCTGCCCGATGGCCAGGGTGGCGAACGCAGCCGCCAGAAGCATGGTGCTGCCGAAACGAACTCGCATATACGTCTCCTGTGTATTCAGTTTTGAAATGGTCGTAGCCGCCTCGCCGCCAGTGCCGTGACCACGGTGTGCACGTAGTGGACATGCCCTGGGCGGAGCCTTCCAGCCGATTCACGGCACTATTTGAATTGCTCCTAAGAAGGCTACGCCCGGCGGCCAGCGTTGCGCGACCTTCCTGCGCAGAATCATAGCGTTGTCCCTCACGTGTAACCATTCCCACGCGGCCTTGGCCTTTCAATGTCTACCTTTTGGATTCTAGGCCACGCCGACCACGCAGGCCCGCGAAAGCTCTGGCTTAAGCCGCTCGCACCTGGGCATTATGCCTCCAAACACGAGTAAGACGCGGCACACAGCCCACCACTGCGCGCCAAATCCAGGCCGGACGCGTAAAATAGTAACTGTGTTCCCGTCTGTACTCGGATACGAGGGTACAACGTTGCGCGCGAATTCGAGACTGACAAAGTGCTGAAAGCGGCTGAAAAATGAGCCCGGAGGGTGGCATTGCGCCGGAAACCGGCGGAGCGGACCTGATCGTCTGTTTTGGAGAGTTCTGCCTGGACGTGCAGCGCCGGTCGTTACATCGCGGCTCCGAAAAGGTCAAGCTCACCCCAAAGCCTTTCGCTACCCTCGTATTCCTGGTTGAGAACCGGCGGCGATGCGTCTCTAAGGAAGAGCTTCTGGAGAAGATCTGGGGCGGCATTCGGGATGTGAGCACGGTCGAGCACGCCGTCGGCCGGCTCAGGCGCGCGCTTGGGGAGAGCTCTGAGGAGGCGCGGTACATCGAAACGGTGCCGGGCCAGGGGTATCGGTTTGTGGCAGAGGTTCACCCGTTGGCCGCCCCCCCAGTTCCGGCAGCGGCAAGCCGAGAGCCGCTGCAACCGGAGTCTGAGGAGCCCGCGAGGACTGACCCTGGCAGGGTAGGGCTCTTTGCACGCTTGTTCCGCCGGCCCTTCGCGTCGGCTGCCGTTCTGGTGTGCCTCGGAGCGCTCGGAGCGGCTATTGCCTACATCGCTATTCCGGCTCATGTTGCCCGCGGCGCGTGGAACGGGGACTACTTCGTGGCGATGAGCGATTCTGGGAGGGTTCTCTGGAAATATCCGTTCCAGGCGCCCCTGCGAGAGCTGCGGGCCGAGGAATTGCCTTGGAGGACCCAAATCGTCGATCTGGACGGACACGGCGTTCCGGACGTCCTCGTCGCAGCGTCGTTTGCCCCGCCGGAATGGGCCGGCCGGGAGGAGATCTTTTGCTTCTCGTCCCGTGGGAACCTGATTTGGCGCTACAAGCCCAAGGTCGACATCGAGTTCAACACGCGCGATCTGAACGGGCCATGGAGAATTGGTCACATGCTCGTCGCTCCTGACGGCCGGTCCCGTTCCACCTGGGTTGCCGTGGTGCATAACATCTGGTGGCCGGCATTTATCGTCCGGCTGTCCGCCGCGGGAGTGGCTAGCCGGACCTTCACAAGTTCCGGGTTAATCGAGGTCCTGGGGCGAGTTCAGACCAAAGCAGATTCGTATGTACTCGCGGGGGGCGTCAACAACGAGTATCGCAAGGCATCACTGGCCATCCTCTCGGAAAATGGCCCTCCAGCCACCTCGCCCCAGACGGAGGGTTCCGAGTACCAATGCATTCGGGGCTGCCCGGCGGCAAAACCTTTCCGATATATTCTGTTGCCACGTTCAGAACTCAGTTTTGCAAGCGACTCGGCATACAACGAGGCCATTCGGATATATACTCGACCGGGTGGCATGACCGTCGAGACTAGCGAGGGATCCGCGGTGCCGGCCGCCTTCTACGATTTTTCCCAAGAGCTGCAGCCCGAACGCGTGGCCTATGGCAGAGACTATCGCGAAGTGCACAGGCGGTTCGAGCGGGAAGGCCGGATCAAGCACAGTTACAAGGACTGCCCGGAACGGAAAAGTCCGGCGACGCTCAAAATCTGCGACGAGCATGGCAACTGGACCGAGGTGCAAGTGCCGCGCGTGCCGACGCCCGACTGAGCAACCTATACTGAAGTTATTCTCCAACTGACTGACCACGGACTCTACTGCGCGGGCGGCGACTTCTACATCGATCCGTGGCGCCCGGTGGATCGCGCCGTTATCACTCACGCGCATTCCGATCATGCGTGCCCGGGGTCGCGAGCGTATCTCACGGCGCGGCCCGGCGAAGCTTTGCTGCGGGCGCGCGTCGGCGGCGAGGGGGCCATCCAGCCACTCGACTACGGCGAGCCGGTCAGTTTAGGCAGCGTTCGTGTCTCACTTCATCCGGCCGGTCACATCCTCGGTTCCGCGCAAGTGCGCATCGAATCCGGCGGCGATGTGTGGGTGGTTTCCGGCGATTACAAGCTGGAACCCGATCCGACCTGCACCGCTTTCGAGCCGGTCGCCTGCAACACTTTTGTCACCGAATCCACCTTCGGTCTGCCGATTTATCGCTGGCCGCCGCAGGCGGAGGTGATCGCCGAAATCCGGAACTGGTGGGCCGCCAACCAGCAGGCCGGCAAAGCCAGTGTGCTGTTCGCTTATAGCTTGGGCAAAGCGCAGCGCGTGCTCGCGGGCCTGCTGTCAGGCATGGCCGCCGCGTCCGGTCCCATTTACACGCACGGTGCAGTCGAGAATTTCTGCCGGCTTTACCGCGAGGCCGGCATCGCGCTCGCCCCCACGATGCACGCCGGCGCCGCGCCTCCTGACGCAGACTGGAGCCGCGCCCTGATCCTTGCGCCGCCGTCGGCGAACGGCCCGCCCGGCTTGATAGGGATGCGCCGCTTCGGGCCGCTTTCCACCGGCTTCGTCTCGGGCTGGATGCGCATCCGCGGAGCCCGCCGCCGGCGCTCGCTGGACCGCGGCTTCGTGCTCTCCGACCACGCCGACTGGCCGGGCATCATGTCCGCGATTCGCGCATCGGGCGCGTCCCGCGTGTGGGTCACCGACGGCTATCGCGCGCCCGTCGTCGAGTGGCTCGGCCAACAGGGAATCGAGGCGCGTGCCGTCGAGACCCGCTTCGAAGGTGAGCATGACGAAACTGGCGCAGAGCCTGCCGGAGCCGAGCCATGAAAGCGTTCGCCGAGTTGTACGCCGCCCTCGACGAAACCACCAAGACCAACGAGAAGGTCGAGGCTCTCACAGCTTATTTCTCGCGTGTGCCGCCGGCCGACGCCGCCTGGGCCGCCACGTTCCTGATCGGCCGCCGGCCCAAGCGTCTGCTGGAATCGCGCAAGCTGGCGCAATGGGCGATCGAGGAATCCGGCATCCCGGACTGGCTGTTCGCCGAGTGCTACCACGCCGTCGGCGACTTCGCCGAAACCATTGCACTGTTGCTGCCGCCTGCGCAGTCTTCGAGCAACCTGCCTTTGCACTCCTGGATTGAAGAGCGCCTCCTGCCCCTTCGTGACGCCGATGACGAAGCCAGGCGCGCCTCGCTGGTTTCAGCGTGGCGCGAAATGGACGAACGCCAGCGCTTCGCCTGGAACAAGATCATAACTGGCGAGTTTCGCGTGGGTGTGTCGCAAAGCCTGGTGGTGCGCGCGGTGGCAGCGGTCAGCGGCCTGGACGCCGCGGTTGTCTCGCACCGGCTGATGGGCGACTGGCAGCCCACCGCCGCATTCTGGGCGCAACTGGTCGCGGCCGCCGCGCCCGACGCGGACGTCAGCCGCCCGTATCCTTTCTTCCTGGCGCACCCGCTGGAGGGTGCGATCGAGGAACTCGGCGGCATTGGCGAATGGCAGGTGGAATGGAAATGGGATGGCATCCGCGCGCAGTTGATTCATCGTAACTCGCGCACCTTCGTGTGGTCCCGCGGCGAGGAATTGATGACGGACCGCTTTCCGGAGTTGGAGGCTCTGGGCGCACAGTTGCCGGACGGCGTGGTGGTGGACGGCGAAGTGCTGCCCTGGAAGAACGGCGAGCCGCTGCCCTTCGCCCAGATGCAGCGCCGTATCGGGCGCAAGGCGCTGGGCCCCCGCATCCTCAGCGAAGTGCCGGTGGTCATCGTGGCTTACGATCTGCTGGAGTTGGCGGGCGTTGACATCCGCGAGCGTCCGCTCGAATTCCGCCGCGCGCGTCTGGAAGAGATCGCGCCGCCCAACTCCGCCCTGATTGTCTCGCCCGTTGTGCGGGCGGACACCTGGCAGGAACTCACGGTGCGTCGCCAGGAGGCCCGCGCGCGCAAGGTGGAAGGCTTCATGCTGAAACGCCTCGGCTCGCCCTACCGCGTGGGCCGGCGCCGCGGCGACTGGTGGAAGTGGAAGATCGAGCCCTACTCGGTGGATGCGGTGCTGATCTACGCGCAGCCCGGCCACGGCCGCCGCGCCAGCCTCTTCACCGACTACACATTCGGCGTGTGGGATGGCAATGAACTGGTGCCGTTCGCAAAGGCGTACTCCGGACTCACGGACGAAGAGATTCGCGAGGTGGACGCTTTCGTGCGCGCGAATACCATCGAAAAATTCGGCCCAGTGCGGGCGGTGAAGCCCGAACTGGTTTTCGAACTGGCGTTCGAAGGCATCCAGCGCTCGCCGCGGCACCGCTCCGGGATCGCCGTGCGCTTCCCGCGCATGGCCCGCTGGCGCACCGACAAGAAAGCGGCGGAGGCGGACACGCTGGAGACGATTCGCGCGCTGCTGCCGCCGGGTGTGGGCGCCGTTGATTGAGCCGGACGCCTGGGCTGAGTTCAATTCGCCAGCGCCCTTCTTAGCCGTGGCGACTGGCTGACGATACCGGCCATTTGGAACTCAAAGGCCTAGCCCCGCGATGTTGCGATCAAAATGCACTTCGATTGCGCGTATGGCCGCAAGGAGCACTTGGTTGTTTGCGCTCAAAGCCGACACGAAACCGCCCCTCAATTGTCGTAAGGCTTCCCTTCCGCGAGAGACTTGGCCATAGCTTCCAGATTCTGCCGGTTCTGATTATCGGGAGCCTGCGCCGCCGCCTTCTGGGCGTACTCTGCCGCTTTCTTGTAGTCGCCGGCCGCCATGTAACCGCGCGCCAGGCCGACATTCACCGGCCACGTTTCGCCATTGCGCTCGGCATTCAGCTTGAAGATTTCCAGCGCCTCCTGAGTCTTCTTCTGGGCGAGCAATTGGCGGCCGTACTGATGGATGTCAAGGGTCGTCGCGGTGGGGTGGTGCACCGCCGTCTGCATGATCTCCTTGGCATCGGATTCGCGGCCCATCTTCG
>JBEKPZ010000024.1:0-38072 GCA_049520215.1 Bryobacteraceae bacterium
AACAGTCGCGCCTGCTACACACTGACCACCGGACACGGCGATTGCCGGATGATGGAATAGGCGTGGCTGGTAAGCCGCCCCAGAACACCGGCATCCGCGCCACGGCCGATCACCAGCAGGTCCGCCTGCGCCTTGCGGGCCTCTTCGCAGATCATCTCGGCGGCCGGCCCCAGGGTCAACATCACCTCGGCTTCGGTGCCTGCTTTCTGCTGGAGAGCGGCGATCTCCTTCTCTGCGTTGTCCACCAGGAATTTGCGCCACTCCGGCGAAAAATAAAATCCCTCCGTGCGCGGATCGAGTTCGGTCATGGCATGCACCAGCGTGAGCCGCGCGCCGAACTCGGCGGCCAATTGGGCGGACCAGTTCAGTGCGTGGGCCCCGGAGGGCGACAAGTCGATGACGCACAGGATGCGCTTCAGGGCGGCCTCGCCCGAGGGTAGCGTCTCGGCATGCGCGGTGGTCCAGACAGGGCAATCGGCGTCGTGCAGCACTTTGGCGGTAACCGAGCCGAGCAGCAGGCGGCGGAACGGTCCGTAGCCGTGGGTGGGCATCACGATCAGCCCGGCTTCTTCGCGCCGCGCGCAATCGACGATCTCGCTCGCCGGATCGCCATCCAGCAACAGGCGCCGCACGCGATGCCCAGCCAGTTCCGCGCGCAGGAACCCGGCGATGCGCTGCTCGGCGTCGATGCGGCGATTGGCCAGTATGTCGGTCATGGCGCTGGCCAGTTCCATAGCGCCGAACTCGCGGTAGGGCGGCAGCACATGCAGCAGAATGATTTCGGAATGGAATCGTTGCGCAATGGGAACGGCAAAACGGACTGCCTGGTTGGCGCGTTCGGAAAAATCGATCGGCAAGAGAATCTTCGCGATGGGAAACATGACTGCCTCCGTAACCGATCTTACTGCGACCGGGCAGGCGAAGGCCAGCCGCTTTCATTGGCGGCAGCCACCAGCAGCCCAATGGCGCAGGGCTACAATTGATCGAGGGTCAATTGCGACTCGCTGCCCCCTGCCGGCGGCTCAACCATAGCGAGTAGCGTCCCGATGATGCGCTTGGTCTCATGAGACGCAAAGACTGCCCTCAGCCATTCGACAAGCTCGGCTTCGGTCTTCAGGTGAGCCCCTTTGCCATGTGCGACGGCATCCAGAGGGTAGAACTCTTTGACGCCATGCGATAGAGAGAAGAGTTCATATTGATAGA
Organism: Bryobacteraceae bacterium; assembly: GCA_049520215.1. GTDB lineage: Bacteria > Acidobacteriota > Terriglobia > Bryobacterales > Bryobacteraceae > Bog-159. The sequence goes on from JBEKPZ010000024.1 coordinate 1,204, forward strand.
AGTCGAGCGCTGGAACCACAATCTTGAAAGAATGGTGGAACTTTGTGTCGTGGGGATGTGGCCCCGTCTCAACCCGTCCTTCGAGCAGGTTGTTGACGCGCGGACCCAGCAGAGCGGCCTGTTCCCTCAGGATCGCTCCGGGCGACCTTTGCGCTGGCATGGCCGCAACTTCTTTCGGCCACAAGTTTTGTAGGGACGCCATCGGTAGCTACCCCACAGGTTTAGTTTAAACGAAATTGGGAGATGGTCTGAGGGAGTGGGTCGGCCATTCCGGCCGATTAGCGGCGTCGATCCCGCGGCGGCGAGGACTTGGAGGGTCTCGTCGTCGAAACGTTCGATGAGGTCTGGCCTAAACAGTACCTGATCGAACATGTGCCAGAAGTAGCTGACGTCGGCTCCGCGGCTGTAGTAGTACGTTCCGGGCGGTCCAGGCGTCCGATCACCAAAATGCCCCCACATTGGGTTGTAGAAATACCGATACTGTTTTCCGCTGACCGTGCGCTCGCGTTCGCGTGCGATGGCTTTCGTCATGGCCGCATGGAGCCCGCTTGCCATGACGACTCCTTTCTCGAAGGGGTTCAGGTTGAGGTCTCCAACCAGCAGAGTGCGCTGGTGGCCTATCGCCTCTTCTGCGTGGTAAATCATCTGCCCCGTGTGCTCGCAGCGCAACTCCTGGTCCCGGTCGTTGGCGTACATCTTGCTCGGCAGGTGCGCTGCGACGAACAGGACCTCTTCGCGGGCCGGGAGGCGCATACGGCGGATGGACGCGCGTTGGTCGTGGGCGACTTCCTCCAGGTATACGCCTGAGAAGCGCGTAAACATCTTCAAGGCGGGGCATTCGCTCTGGGTGAAATGGAAGTCCGCCGCCTTGCCCGCATTCAGCGAATTCAGGAGCGTCGCCTCGGACAGGCGGCACTCGGCCAGGACCAGGACGTCCACCGTGTATTGGTCGGCCAGCTCTCGCGCAGGCCGTTGGCCAGCCATCCTGTTTTATACTCGATGCATGCCGCGATTCACGCTTTCCGGTTTGTGGCTGCTGGTCCCGGCCTGCTTTGCGCAGACCACTACTTTGCGGCCCGATGCGGCGCCGGCGGAAGATCCGCAGGTGCGCGCCGAAGCGGTGCGGCTGATGGAGCGGGCGGTGATGCTCACCACCCCGGTCTGGCCGGCCAACGAGGAATTCGTCAACTTTCGCGTGCTGCATCCCGCCCCCGGCGAAGCCGCGGAGGGCGCCATGAAGATCGGCGTCAAGACCCGCGTGAACAAGCGCTGGGAGTTCACCTACGGCACTTACAAATATATTCGAGTGCAGGATGGCAGCGAGTTCGCCACCTACCGTTCCGAGAGCTCCGAGCCGGCCGCGCTGACCTCGGTCCGCAGGTTGGTTCCCGCATTCCACGGGCGGTTCGACTCGACCGACATCATTCGCCGCATTGCGGATGCCACGGTGGACGAACGCCCGGCGCGGTGTATCGACTTCGACACGCTCAAAGGCGACCAGCAGCAGTCCGGCCAGGTCTCGATCGATGCGCAGAGCGGGTTCCTGTTATCGATCCGGCAGGGCGACGAGACCATTCGCCAGTCGGCCTACTTCCGCTTCAATAATGGCTGGCTCCCAGGCCACATCGAACGCTGGATGGGCAATGAGAAACTGATCGAGATCGACGCCAGGGTAGTGGTCCGGACCGAGTACCCGCCGGAGTACTTCGACTACCCGGCGGACGCCAAGATCGACAATGGCTGCCGCGAGTTTCACCGCGCTTTCGCCGATCGGACTCCGCAGCCGGAGCCGAAGACGCAGTCCAACGAGGCCATCACGGTGAAGGTGCACGGCAGGGTCGGCAAGGATGGCAAACCGAGTGCCCTCAAGGTCCTCGACGCGGCTCGCCCGGACCTGGCGGAAGAAGCGTTGCGCATAGTTTCCCAATGGAGCTTTCATCCGGCCATGTGCGAATATCAGCCTGCCAACCAGGAGATGGATTTCGAGGTCACATTCAAGGGATGGTGAGAGATCATCGCCACCCGCATGCGATACAATGACCCTGTCCCCTTAAAACCGCCTCAAGATGGAACGCGCCAGCAGACTCATCGGCAAGCTCACGGGTCCGATCGACGTGGATGATCTGGCCCGCGCCGCCTGGCCTCTGGCCGTGGGCAAGAAAGTCGCGGCGCGCACACGGCCCACGCGCATGGTGCGGACCCGGCTGATTGTGGAAGTGGAAGATCCCATCTGGAAAAAGCAATTGTTCGGGCTCACCAAGCAGATCCTGACGAACCTGGAGCGGCACCTGGGCCAAGGAATCGTGGAGGATCTGGAGTTCCGCGTGATGCCGCCGCGGCGCGATGCCCAGCGGGCGGAAGTGGCGCAACCGGCACTGGCGGCTCTCGATGACGCCGACCAGATCGCGGACCCGGTGATGCGCAACATGTACAAGGTGGCGCGCAGGAAGGCTCTGGCGTGAAGATCACGGAAAAAGAAGTCCGCTACGTGGCGGAACTGGCCAACCTGAGCCTGAGCGATGCGGAAGTCCACAAATTCCAAGCCGACCTCGACGAGATTCTCGGCCATGTGGAGCGGCTGAACGAGGTCGATACCGAAGGCGTCGAACCGATGGCGCAGGTGCTCTACGCGGCCGGCGACATGGACGGCGACACGGCAAGATGGCGCGCCGACCGCGAACGTCCGCCGCTGGGCACGGACGTCGCGCTGGCGAACGCGCCGCAAGCGGGCGGCGGGTATTTCAAAGTGCCGAAGGTCATCGAACGTTGATGGATATTCGATCGCTCAGCATTGGCCAGGTGAGGGACGGTCTGCTGGCGCGCCGCTTCAGCGCCGTGGAGTTGGCGCAGGAGGCGTTGCGGTTCGCCGAGGCGCAAAACCCCGCTACGGACGCCTACCTGCGATTCTCGCCTGAGCGCGCGCTGAGCGCTGCCGCCCGCGTGGATGAGAAGATCGCGCGCGGCGACGATCCGGGTCCGCTGGCCGGAGTGCCGGTAGCGGTGAAGGACGTGATCCTCACCAAGAGTCTGCGCACGACGTGCGGCTCGAAGCTGCTGGCCGAGTACGTGCCGCCCTACGACGCCACGGCAATCGTGCGGCTGGAGGAAGCCGGCGGCGTGATCCTGGGCAAGACCAACTGCGACGAATTCGCCATGGGATCGTCGAACGAGAATTCGGCGTTCGGGCCGGTGCGCAATCCGCTGGCGCCGGACCGCGTACCGGGCGGATCGAGCGGCGGTTCGGCGGCCGCGGTGGCGCAGGGGACGGCGGCGGTGGCGCTGGGGTCGGACACCGGCGGGTCCATCCGGCAGCCCGCGTCGTTTTGCGGCGTAGTTGGCGTGACGCCCACCTACGGGCGCGTCTCGCGGTACGGGCTGACCGCATTCGCCAGCTCGCTCGACCACATTGGGCCGCTGGCGCGCACGGTGCGCGATGCCGCCGTGCTGCTGCAGACCATTGCCGGCCGCGACCCGATGGACGCCACATCGGCCGAGGCGCCTGTGCCGGACTATACACAATCGATGGATGGCAACGTCAAAGGGCTGAAGCTTGGGCTGCCCCGCGAGTATCTAAAAGACTTGACGAGTGAAACCGGGGACTTGATCGCGGCGGGCGTCGCGACGCTCGGGGAGCTGGGTTGCGAAGTGCGCGAGATTAGCCTGCCCGCGACCGACTATGCCATTGGATGCTACTACATCATCGCCACGGCGGAAGCCAGCTCGAATCTGGCCCGCTATGATGGCGTGCGCTACACTTCCCGGTCGGAGGCTTCCGCCACGCTAAGCGACATGTACCGGCACACGCGCGGCGAGGGCTTCGGAGCCGAATGCAAGCGGCGTATCATGCTGGGGACTTACGTGTTGAGCGCGGGCTATTACGACGCCTATTACTTGAAGGCCCAGAAGGTGCGCGCGCTGATCGCCCGCGATTTCGCGCGTGCGTTTGCGGAAGTGGACGCGATCGTGGCGCCGGTATCGCCTTTCCCGGCGTTCAAGCTGGGCGAAAAGATCGACGATCCGCTGGCAATGTACCTGTCGGATATCTACACAATTACCGGCTCGCTGGCCGGCATTCCCTGCATGAGCGTGCCCTGCGGCCAGACGGCCGAAGGGTTGCCGGTGGGAATGCAGATTCTGGCCAAACATTTTGACGAGCCGACTATGTTCCGCCTGGCTGACGCTTTCGAGCGTGGTAGCACAGGCTTTAGCCTGTGACAAATAAAAGTGGTAGCACAGGCTTTAGCCTGTGACAAATACTTTGAAGATGAATGGAGATTGATATGTCTTTTACGCTTCCCGCACTGCCCTACGCAACTGACGCCCTGGAGGTATCCATCGATAAGATGACGATGGAGATCCATCATGGCAAACATCATGCCGCCTACGTGACCAACTTGAATAAGGCGCTGGAATCGGCGCCCGATTTGGCCGGCAAGAGCATCGAAGAACTGCTGGCGAACAACTGCGCCATCGTGCCGGAGAACATCCGCACGGCGGTGCGCAACAACGGTGGCGGCCACATCAACCACTCCATGTTCTGGACCATCATGGGGCCGGGCGCGGGCGGCGCGCCAGTGGGCCACGTAGCCCAGGCCATTACCGGCACGTTCGGCGGTTTCGACCAATTCAAGGAAAAGCTGCAGGCGGCCGGAATGGGCCGGTTCGGCTCCGGCTGGGCCTGGCTGATTTCGAGCGGCGCCAAGCTGGAGATTGCGTCCACGGCGAACCAGGACAGCCCGGTGATGGAAGGCAAGGATCCCATCCTCGGCGTGGATGTGTGGGAGCACGCCTACTACTTGAAGTATCAGAACCGGCGCGCGGATTACCTGGGCGCGTGGTGGAACGTGGTGAACTGGCCCGCGGTGGAAGCGCGGTTCAATTCGCACAAGTAGATCCGGCCTGTTTCATTGTTCACCCGCCGCACGCAAAAAGATCGCGAACCGATCGATGTGAACGGCGGTCTGAAAATCGCTGTACAGCCGCAGCCGTTTCAGATCGCCGACACAATCCAGACAGGCAATAGCACACGGACGTGCGTCGATTGGTTGCGGGTATCGTGCGGAGACGTTCTCGACGCCGGTGTGGATGAATCTGATTTTGGGCTTCCTCTCGCGCAACAGCGCCTGGAGTGGGTACTCCAGTGTCAGGTTCGCGATATCGATTCCGACTACGCCGCAGTTCGAACCGGCAAGGACGTCAACTGCCCTCCAGTACGAAGCCTGGTTGTTCCATTGGGTCATATCCGCGAAGTACTGAACGCTCCGGGGCGTGTGAAGAACGCTCCCGTGCCCTTTCAGCGGCCGAACCCAGTTCTCGATCAGCGGAAGCCTCGCGTTGCTCAACAGCAACAGGCAGATCGTGAGCTGGACCAATAGGCCTAACCGTCGCCGGACCGGTCCCGATGTGAGGCCGCCGAGATCACCGATGACGCCGGCTAGCGGCGCACTGAGGACCAACAGCGGAAGGAAGAGCCGGGCCATGAACGGCTGCCATTTGAGATAAGCGCAGAAGGCTATGAACGCGCAGAAAAGCGCGAGCACATACAACGGCCGCTCGCGCTCGCGGCGGCGGAGCGCGCGCAGAATCAGAACACACGCGATCGCCCCAAGAATGGCCAGGTGCCAGCGATTCGGCGCATTGGCTTCGTGGTTGGCGTTGCGGGGAGGGGCGAAAGAACTCCCTGGCCAGGTCGTGCCAGGATCGTTGGCATCGATGCCCAGGCGCTGGTGCGCTTGTAACACGAGGTGGTAGACTCCTTCATTCCACGTGACGCTGCGGGCGCCCAGTTGTTCGGAGAGATTCCGCAACATGTTCGATACGGTCTGTTTCCAGCCAAACGTTTCATTCCGCCAACGGAAGACGCCATCGCCCTGAGCCGAATCGAAACCCAGGATCGACCCGTTCAAACCATAATTCCGAACATACTGCGGCACGTTGAGAGCAAGGCCGCCGGCGACTGCAATCAGAGCGCCGGCCGCGAGCCGCCTTCGCGACTTGCCTGCCTGAGCGAGGAAAATCGCGGCGAGAGGCCAGGGAGCGAAGAGATAGGCTGTGGCCTTCGTGAGCAGGGCCAGACCGAGAGCGGCGCCGAGGAACAGGGCGTCGGCGAGCCGATGAGTTTTGGTGAAACGGAGCGCGAAACAGACGGCGGCTATCAGCCACAGGGCCAACCAATAGTCGTTCTTGGCTCCGGAACTCGCCAGAATGCCCGCGGGAAGGGTCGCGCAGAACAGGGCGGCGATGGCCTGCCCCCGTTTTTCGGCACCCAACATCCGGGCTGCCGACGAGACCGCGACCATACTTGCGAGCGATGCGAACCACTGCACGAAGTTGATCAAGCCATCGCCGCCCGAAAGGACGTAGGTGTGCAGCATCATGTATTCGGCCAGCGGCTGCAACATGATCTGGTTGAAGTACGGCGTGGGAAAGAATCGCACGCTGGACGCTTCCGCCCAATAGACGACCCTGGGCATGTGGTAAGCCATGGCGTCGGCGCTGTTCGGGGGACTGAACCCGGCAGCCACCGCGGTGAGCGCGAGTATGGCAGCGATACCGGCGGAACAGATCAGGACGATAGGGTCGGCGTTGGGAGGGGTTGAGGCGAAGCGCAAGCGGAATCGTTGCTTGATCGCGAAGGCCAGCGCGATCGAGAGAACGGTGCTCCAACACAGGATCAACGGACCACGCCGGATCAGGTCCAAGGCGCCGAGCGACTCGGTGATCGCGACGAGCGCCACGCCAAACAGGACCAGCGCGCGCAAGAACCGATCTCGAATGCCTTCACCGCCGGCAGCCGCCATCAACCCGCCGAGAACCGCCGCCAACAGGACAAAGGTCATTGGTTCGTTCCAGCCGCCCACTCAGTTACCGCCGGCCGTCCCCCGGCCATGGTGAAGCCAATGTCACAGGCTGCGCAGATGGAAGCCGCCATCCACGTCGATCGCCTGGCCGGTGGAGTAATCCAGCAACCCATCGGCGATGGCGCGGACCGCGCGCGCCACGTCGTCCGCCTCTCCCATGCGCGGCTGCGGCAGCAGGCCCGCGGCGATACGCGCGGCGTACGTCTCTTCGACTGGAGCGGTCATGTCCGTGCGAATGATCCCCGGCCGAATCTCGAAAACCTGGATGCCGTGCGCGGCCAGACGCTGCGCGTAGACCGCCGCCGACATGCTCAGCCCGGCCTTCGAGATGCAGTATTCGGTGCGATTCACCGAAGCCGCATACGCCGAAATCGATGTAATGAAAACGATCCGGCCGCGCCCGCGTTCCAGCATCCAGCGCGCCGCCAGCGCCGTGAGAAAGTGCGGCCCTTTCAGATTGGTGGCGATCAACTCGTCGAAGCTCTCTTCGGAAGCCTGCAGCACGTCGCGGCGTTCACGCGGCGCGATGCCCGCGTTGTTCACCAGCAGATCGAGGCTGTCGAAGCGCTTGCGCGCGTCGCCGATCAGCGCGGCGCGGTCCGCGGCGGACGACACATCGCACTGCAAGATATCGGCTCCGGTCTGGGCGGCCATGCTCCGCGCCGCCGCCAGATTGTTCTTGTAAGTGGCAATCACGTGATGGGTGCGCGCCAGTTCCGCGGCGATCGCACGGCCAATTCCCTGGCTGGCGCCGGTGACGATGCTAACGGGTCTGGGCAAGCGCCTCGTCGATGCCTTTCGAAATCTCCTCGAACGTGAAGGTCTCAATGAACGGCCTGCCGTTGACGAATACCGTGGGCGTGTGTACCACGCCGCGCGAGACGCCGTCCTGATAATCCTGCTCCACCAACTCCGCGTAGTGCGCATTCGAGAGAGCTGCAGTGGCGGCCTCCGGCTGAATATCGTGGGCTTTGGCGAAATCCGCGAGCCGCACGGTGAAGTTCTCCACGTTGGTGACCGGCTGGCCTGCCATGGTGTAGCGCCGGTACTCCAGCCCGAGTTCGGAGCTTCGATCGGCGAAGAAGCGCGCCGCAATGGCCGCCCGCCGGGCCCAGGCGTGTTTCGCCAGGGGAAAATCGCGATGCACGAACGCCACTTTACCGCCGTATTGCGGCAGCAGCTTTTCGACCATCATGCGCTCGAAGGCGGCGCAATCGGGGCATTGCAAGTCTTCGTAAATCACCGCGCGCACGGGGCTGTCCGCCCGCCCCTCCACGATAGGTGTTTGCGCGAAGAGGCCCATGGCTAACAGCAATGCTAAGAACAACGCCCAAGGCACGCATGCCAGCGCTGGCTTCATATGCGGCCTCGGGAGTCCGCGGGATCCTTCCGCGCAGCGGCGCCGGCCGCGCCGGCCTGGCGCTGCGAGCGAACCGGCGCGGAAGCGGTGGGCGCCGGAGCCGTGAATTGCAGCGTGGCGACGTCTGTCACGTCGTAGGTTTTAACGGTGTCGTCCACCTGGAGCTTGATGGTGCGGGCGGTGCCGCCCATATAGGTCCCTTGGACCACCCGGCCATCGCGCAGCGTGAGGGTATCGGCCAGACAGGCCGTGGCGCACGCCAGTGCTAGAATTGCTGTGCCGAAACGCATAGGTCCATTGTATGACGAACGGGACCAAGACCCGCTACGCGCGGACGCCGTTTGGCGTACAATAGAAGATTCGGGCCGTGGCGCAGCCTGGCTAGCGCGCTTGCTTGGGGTGCAAGAGGTCCCGAGTTCAAATCTCGGCGGCCCGACCAGCCTATCTATTTGATTCCTTATTCTCCAGCAGATTTGCAGGGTCATCATTTGTGCATTTGTGCCAAGGGCTTCGGCTCCGGACATTTTGCCTTCAGTTTGTCCCAAGCGGCCGCAACGTCTTGATCGCCGCCCGGGAGCGCGTGCGCAAGATCTTGGCGGTGGTGTGGGCGTCACTGTGCCCAAGCCGCTTGAAAACATTTGTTTAAAGGTACGCCCTCATGCAGAAGAACGGAGGCGTGTGTGTGTCTCAACGTGTGGAGGCCGACTCCCGCCAGTCCCGCTTTGCGCGCAAGCCGGACCGCGGCGCACGTAGCGCTGGAGGGCAAGAGGTAATTGCCGCCCGGATCGGCAAAAATCAAGCCGAGATCGATACGGTAGTCTGCGCCGAACAGCGCGCGATGCTGGTCCTGGCGCTGCTTATGCTCCTTCAAATATTCCATCAGGGACCGGGGGGCGGTTACCACCCGAGCCTGCCGCGTTTTCGGCGCTCAATGCGGAGTTTCCACTCTCCCAGTTGAGATCAAGCCGTTGGGTCGCCAACAGTTCCCCGCGACGAGCCAGGAGGTCCACCCACTCGCGGAAACACTATCGCCGAAGACTGTTCGCGACATCCATAACGTGGTGCACGTGGCCTTGAAGCGGGCGGTGAAGACCAAACTCATCCCGTTCAACCCTACAGACAATTGCGACCTGCCCCGCGTCGATCAAAAAGAAGCGGTAGCGCTGAACGCTGAGCAACTTGCCTCCTACCAGCAACTTGCTACGGGAACGTGGCAGCGTCCGCCAGGCACTCTCGTGCACCGCTTTATGGCACGGTGATCTTGCTCGATGCTGTTCTTCAAATAGGGGCAAGTGCGACAGCGGCAACGGCTCCCTGTTCGGACAGATAGAAATCGATGGTGGCCCCCGCCGCATCCACCGCGCGATATAAAATAAATAGGTCCAGCCGCCTGCCACCCGCACATAGGTTTCATTCACTCGCCAGGACCCGCCCGTGGGCTTCAGTTCCCGCCGCAAAACGCCGGTTCAGTACCGGCGCATAGCGCTGAACCCAACGCCATACGGTGGTGTGATCCACCGACAGATGCCGCCCGGCCATAATCTCCTCCAAGTTCCGTGGCCGGCACCTGTTTGCAACACATCCCCCGAGCTTGCCAGAAGGGCAGGGGCAGAGTAAACTAGGGTGTCCCGGAAAGCCGGAGAAGAATCGTGCGGCTGATCTATTACTCCCTGGCGCGCAACCGAAGCGGCGAGTACGAGCATCAATGGATGCAAAGCATCCGCAGCCTGCGATCGTATAATCGAGTAATTCCCGTCTGCCTCTTCGCCTTCAACGGAGTCTCAGAGGCGATCCGGAGAGAAGCCGAGCGGCAACGGGTGATGCTACTGCCGCTTGGAGGCTATGGCGACTGGTCGCAAGTTTACCATCCTTACGGCAGGATACTGGCGATGTATCCGGGGCTGGCTAAGTTCCTGGCATTGAGCGAAGCGGATACGACGGGGCTTTCCCAAGCTCTGTATCTGGATTGTGATACCTTTTTCTTCGACGATCCGGAGAAGCTATTCGAATTGACGGCGCCTTGTCATTGGTGCGCGAGGGAGGCGCCTACTTCTCGATTGTCTCCGCACGGTTACGATCCATCGAATATCGACGAGGGGCTGATGGAGAGGATCGTTTCGACGGAAGGGTTGCGTTGGGTAGCGCCGTTCAACACGGGGGTGTGTCTGCTGAATCATGGCATTTGGGAGACCATCCGACAATTGAGGGATACCTTTTTCGACACGATGTGGCGATTGCTGGTGGGCCGCCATTGCTGGGGCGGTGAAGCTCCGGTGGACAGCGAGATCCGAAGCGCGGTGCGGATGGAGGCGAAGGCGCATGACGTGGCGCGCGCGCTACCTTACCCGTCGGGTAATTTCTGGATACTGGACGAGTTCGCGTTGTGGCTGACGCTCGGGCATATCGGCAATTTGGCTCAACGAATCTGGACGCGGGACTCCGTGGTGCAGGGCGATGAGTTTGTGGAGGCGCTGGAATGCGGCCGGCGGCCGGTGGTGGCACACTACTTCAGTTCGCTGCAAAGGGAATTCTTCAGGTATGTGCCCGTGCTTGACTAAACACCTGTCCACCGTGGTGCTAGCTCGGGGCAAGTTGTGTCCCAGGTTTTGGTCAAACTGTACCAAAACTCTCATAAGCTTCCGAACAATTTCTTGACAGGCCCTAATGGCTATGCTAAACTCGCCTGGTTTAGTTGAAGCAAGAAGTAATTGTTCTTAGATTCACTGCATTAGTCGTCAGTCGCAGAGGCTTTGTATTTTTACCTGGCAGGCAGCCTGTTTTGCCGGGAGTTACTGCTGGATAGTTACAAGTTTTACCAGAACCCTGGGTCCAGCCCGCCCACGCCGGAGGAAGGGTAAAGTGAATGTCTCCTGACCGTCTCGCCAAGCTTGTGCGGCTGTCCACCGTGAAATCAGGTACAGGTTCACCTTCGCAACCGGCTGGAGGTGCGCGCCAAGCTGTAACAGCGCCGCTCGCTACAGCGGTTCGGGCGGTCGCGAAAGACGTCGTATTGGCACCGGACCCGAACGATGGATTACTTCCTCCAGAGGGAACGGGGCAACCTCCACAGCCTGTCTTAACCACTGGAGTTCCACCTCGACGGCCGGCTCCCGCGCCTGCCGGGAGGCCTGCGCCGCAACCGTCGCCATCTCCTCAACCGGCGCCTTCGCAAGCCTCGCCGGGACCGGCAGTTTCCCCGGCACCCGGGAGTTCGCCGAGCCGTTCCCCAGTTAGTCAACCCGCGACCGGGATACCTTTCTCCACGCCGGCGCCCGCACCGCTGCGGGCGCCCGTACCATTGACGGGTTTACCCGGACAGAACGCACCGGGCGGTGGACCCATGGGAGGCGTCCCGTTCTATCCGTTACCGGCTTTACCCGTCTTGCGGCAGCCGCAAGCAGCTCCGGCCATGGCCCAGTCAAGCTACGGACCCACGATCGCATCTTATTCTTCGCAAGGCCCGGCCGGCGTGGAAACACCGATTCAAACCCTGGCGAACCAGATTACTTCCGCTACGCAGGCGCCCGAGAGCTCCGCGGGGTGCGATTGTTGTTTGCAAGTTACAGCTCTTGTGGCGACCGTAACCGCGACATCTCAAAGCGCGATTACGGGGATTATGGCAATTGCGCGACAACGATAGCCGGTTCCATATCATGACTGACTTAGTTACTTGCGGGCTGCTCATTCCGGCCGTAGCCGCGGCCGATCAAGCACCCTAACAATACGCGGGGCGCCTATAGCTCCGCAACAACGACCTAATGGAGGGAGATACTTATGGCCTTACGACCAACCAAGCCAGTGCTACAGGGTAATCAGTCGAGTAACCCGGCGGTGCGAATCGCGCAACCGCGCACTGGAAGCAGCTTTTACACGCAGCCCAAATTCAAGCAAGCGATGTACAGTTTCGCAGACGCGGCGGGTGGCTCGGGCAGCCCGGGAACAGGACCGTCGAAAACGCCGAGCGGTCCAGGTAAGACACCTTCACCTGCGCCATCGAGCGGTCCGACGAAGACGCCAAGCGGCCCCGGACCTTCGCCATCGAGCGGTCCGACGAAGACGCCGAGTGGTCCAGGCACTACACCGTCGAGCGGTCCGACGAAGACGCCGAGCGGTCCCGGCACCACACCGTCGGCCGGTCCCGGCACTACGCCGTCATCCGGTCCGACGAAGACTCCCAGCGGTCCCGGTGTGACACCCTCGAGCGGTCCCGGTGTGACGCCGTCCAGCGGTCCCGGTGTGACGCCATCGAGCGGTCCGGGTGTGACGCCATCGAGCGGTCCGAGCGGATTTCCCGGGCCGATCAGTTATCCGGGGGCGCCGAGCGGGCAAGGCGGATTCCCGACGCCGACCGCGGCACCGGGAGGCCCGGGTGGATACGGCCCGAGTGGATACGGTCCGGGTGTGATGGCGCCAGTTTTCTATCCCGGCACGCAACAACAAGGCACGGGTCCAGGCGGGGTGGTGTATCAGACGGGGCCAGGAGGATACCAAGGAGGTGTTCCTGTAGCGACAGGCCCAGGCGGCGGAGGTGTAATGGCCGGGGCGGGCGGGGGAGGCGGCTGCTGCTGCGCCACTTCGGTGCTGGGCATTGTGTCGCTGGTGTCGACTACGGCAACGACCGCGATCACGGCCATCACGGCAATTGCGTCGTTGGGCGTAAGGCGGGACTAGAACGCGGTGCCACCCGACATCAGCGTAGTAATTCCGGCGCACAACGAAAAGTCCAGACTGGCACCGACTATCGATCAGATCGCGAAAGCGCGGACGAGCGGCGCGCGGATCGAATTCCTGATTGTGGACGACGATTCGACGGACGGCACGATCTCCAACCTGGTATCGGCGCTGCCGCAGCTGCTGGCGGCGCCGAACATCGATATTCGCATCGAAAGCCTCGACAAGCATGCGGGGAATTATCACGCGCGCAACCAAGGCGCGGCGGTGGCATCGGCAGACATCTTATTCATGACCGACGGGCACGTGGAATTCTCGAGCGGTTGGGACGATTTAGTATTGCGGAGGATTCGCCCCGACCGCATTCTGGCGGGGACGACGGTGCAGGAAGGGACGGGGTTCCGGGGCTACGGCTGCAACCTGGCGATCCCGCGGATGAGCACATCCTGGAACCGGCAGCCGGGGAAGCGAAGCGCGGCGGTACAGGTGGCCTGCTGCCACGCGACGGTGATTACGCGAGAGCTGTTTCACGAGTTAGGCGGCTACGACACAGGCATGATTCTGTATGGCGGAGGCGAGCCGGAGTTCAGCGTGCGTGCATGGATGCGGGGGGCGGAGATTCACTCGGTGCCGGAGCTTGAAGTACAGCACGAGTTCAAGAGCAGAAACCAGTTCGCATTGTTTCTGGACTCGATCCGGCACTACTGGATCCACAATTGCCTTCGCTTCGGCCTGTTGTACCGCAGCGAGCCGGGATGCATGGAGGTTCTCGAGCATTACGCGATGTTTTACCCGGAGGAGTTTCAGGCCGCCCTCGAGTTAGTGAACAACAGCGACGTATGGGAACGAAGAAGCTGGTTGGAAGAGAATCAACAGCGTTCCTTTGAATGGTTCGCGGGCTATTTTGGAATAGAAGACGAGGCGGGTCGCGAGATCGTTTGACGACCGCCATTCGGAGCGCACAGGATGCCAAGGAAAAGGCCGCACGCGAAGAAACCGGCCCACCCGGTGGAGCATCAGGCTCCGCACGAGGTGAAGGCCGTCGAGCCCGAGAAACCCGCTCCTGTGAAGGCGGCGCGCAAGGAGCGAGCTACGGCGCCGACTGTTTCGAAGCGCAGAGCGGCGAAGCCGGCCGGTAAGAGGCAGAGGCGGCGCGAGCCTACTCCGCAGGCCAGCGCGGAACCGACGAAGCGCGAATCTCCGGCAGCCGCGCCCGTCCATACTGCCGAAGCAGCGACAGTTCCGCCAGCGCCAAGAACTCCACGGGAGCGAAGCGCTCAAACGAAGCGAGGCGCTCAAACGAAGCGAAGGGCTCAACCCAAGCAAAGCGCTCAACCCAAGCAAAGCGCTCAGCCGGAGCAAAGCGCTCAGCCGGAGCGAAGCGCTGAACCGGAGCCAGTGAAGACAGCGCCCCCGGTTACACCGGCAAGTCCTGTTATCACCCAGCCGGCCGAGGCGGCTCAGGTTGCGCCTCCGCAGGATCAGGCCGCCCTGAAGGCTCCGCCAAAGAAGCCGGTTGCAAAGCCAGAGCCGAAGAAGGCAGTGGCGGTGACGCAGCCGGTCAGCGAGCCGAAAACGGAGGCTCCGCCGCCGAGGCCGGCTAAAAAGCCAGAACCAAAGAAAGCGCCAGTCCCGGCGAAGGTTCCCGCGAAGGCGGCAGCGGCGGCTCCGGGGCCGGCGATTCCGGTTACGCCTATCAAACCAGTGACACCGGTGAAGCCAATTGTCCCCCTGCTGCCTCCGATTGTGCTGGGAGAATTTACGCTGGAGGTTTTGCGCCCGGACGATCTGCTATCTCTTTATCTAAACTTTGTCAATCTGCGTCTGGACACGTCGAATACCAGGAACCCGAAGCTGGTCATTCAAGACGCTTCAAATCCCGCGTACCTGGTGGTATGGTTCGCGCCGCAGAGCATTCTGGAGCAGGCCTTTTTCGAAACAGGCAACAACACCACGAATCCTGGTTTCAACAACTCCGTCCCCGAGCCGCCGACAGTCAGCGATCCGCTGCTGGCGCCAGGATCGTTCCCGTCTTACGTCGCGGGCCGAAGCCGTCTGGTCTTCGAGGTGCCTGCAAGCGTCAAAGAAATCCCGTACACCATCGAGGGGTTGTTGGACTGGTCGAATTTGAAGCTGACTGTATCGCCGGTGGCGCTGGGCACGCCGCTGCCGCCGCCGATCACCGCGCCGACTTTCCTGCAGACCGCAATCGAGATCCCGTGGCGCATTGTTCTCTCGCCGGAAAACGGTGTGGGTTGGGCACATGCGACGGAGCCGGAGACATTCGCGGGCCGCACCGCGATGTGGCATACGCGATTAGGGCAGATCAAGACGGTGACATCGGGTAACAAGACCGTCGAGGTACTGGATGAAGCGAGCGAAAGTAATCTGATTCCGCTGCGCGCGATCTGGTCGGACGATTTCACGGATCATGGCACGCTTCCGCTGCTGGGCAATGAGGTCCCGTACCGTTCGTCCCTCGATCCACACGATCGCATGCAGATCGTGATTCTGACGTCGGGCACACTGGGCTACACGGTTCCGGGCACTTTTGGCCCGGGAGGTCAGTGGACGCCGCAGCCGATTGAGGCGAGCCGCCTTTTTCTTTCGGCCCTGGGCGGTTATCTCTCGTCGCGGGGAAGCTGGCCGGTAACGCCCACCTACACCTCCACGACCGGCGCGCCGCAGGAACTGGACCTGATCGAGTGGGAGCACCAGGCGACCATGGGCCGCGACCAATATGTGCGCGTGGTGTACGCGGGGTATCTCTATCCGTTTGGGCATCCGGCTTCGTTGATCAAGGTTACGGAACGGAAAGTGGTACCTCCGGATGGAGGCGTGGTCACGCAAGCCACAGCCTATCTGCGGCAGCACATGTACATCGTGGTGCGCCGGCCGGAGATGACTTATGGAAGCGAGCCCTATCAGCACGGCAAGCGCGAGATGCCGCTCTGGCAGGGGGTTCGGATCAAGACGAAGGTTACGCCGGACATCGACATTCCGGTGATGCTTACCGGGGACGGCAATCCGCATCAATCGTTTTGGGTGACGGCGGGCGGCCAGTACTTCCAATTCCACGTGGAAGCGACGGACCTGTCGGGGAAGAACATCGATTTTCTGGCGCCGATGGTTTTCGTGAGCGACAGCGAGGAATTTCCAGGCGGCGTGCAATCCATTTACGCGGGCAACGATGCGGTGCGGGTATGCACGCTGAACGGGCAGAAGATCGCGTATGCCGATCCGGAAGCCGGCGACACGACGCTCCGAACGACAGAACTCTACTTTACGACGGAGTTGCAGCTTACCAAACCGCCCTACCCAATTCCTCCGTTCATTCCGTGTCTGGACAAGGCGACGGCCACGATTCCGTCCGTGGAGCAGATTCTGGGGACGGCCTCACCAGTCACGATTACGCTGTACTCCGGCTACCTGCAAAACGGATTGGATAGCAATGCGGGAGTCTATGCTTCGATTACGAACCCGCAACCGACGATCGGCTTCAGCGCGGGACAGTCGGGCGGATTCTCCACTCCGGTCCTAGTGCTCACCTCGTTATCCGCGAGGAAGGGCCTGGTGGCAGGGAAGGCTGCGGATGCCGCGGCAGGGAACATCAATCCGGCGGAGTTCTTCGATCTGTCGGCAAAGCTGTTTGGCACCGTGCCCCTGCAGAAGCTGATACCGGTGAACAGCTCGAACTTAGCCAGTGCCGCGCAAAACGCACCGGAGATCCGCACGGTCCTGCAGCCGAATTCCAAGAATCCGACGTCAACGGTGACTAAGATCCAGTGGGCTCCTCAACTGCAGGACTACGAGCAGGACCCGGTGAAGGTCCAATTCAACCAGAACGGGCTATCGTCGGCTCTGACACTGAAGGCGGTCCTGACGCGCAATATGACGGGGGGACCGCCTACTTCGGAGATCAGCGGGCAACTCACGAACTTCCAGCTCAACCTGCTGGGGGTGATCTCGCTGACCATCAATTCCATCAAGTTCAGCTCGAACAACGGGCAGAAGATGAACGTAACGGCGAAGCTGCCGAACAATTCGCCGGTGCAATTCATCGGTCCGCTATCGTTCGTACAGGCGCTGGCCAATGTCTTGCCGCCGGGAGTATTCGGTGGCGCAGGCCCATCGGTCGATTTGGAGCCATCCCAGATCGTGGTGAGCTACACGCTCGGCCTTCCGCCGGTTGGGGTCGGGGTATTCTCACTGGAAAATATTTCGATTACGTTGGGTCTGGATCTTCCGTACCTGGACGGCACGCCGGGGTTCGAGTTTGCGTTTGCCAAACGCAACTCGCCTTTTCTGATCACGGTGGAATGCCTGGGCGGCGGGGGCTTCGTGCACCTGATCGTGACCGCCAACGGCGTGCAGATGGTGGAGGGATCGCTGGAGTTCGGCGGGGAGTTCTCGCTGGACCTGGGCGTGGCATCGGGAAGCGTACACGCGATGGCCGGCATCTACTTCAAACTCGCTGGCACCTCTTCGGATCTGACCGGCTTTGTGGACGTCGGAGGCGAAGTATCGGTACTGGGGATCATTTCGGTTTCGCTGGATCTGAACCTATCGTTGAGCTACCAGACCACCAACGGGAAGAGCTTCGTGCAGGGCCGGGCGACGATGACCGTGGCGGTGCATGTTTTATTCTTCAGCGCGTCAGTGAGCATTTCCGTGGAGAGAAGCTTCGCGGCCAATCCGGGAGACCCGCGGGTGGGAAGCGTGCTCGACGCGCAGGACTGGTCGGAATACGCGGCCGCCTTTGCGTGATAGGGAGAAGACACTAAATGCCAAGCCAGAGCCTGGTCTTCATTGCAATACCGAATGGGATAACGGCCAAGAATCAGCTGAGCCTGTCTCTGTACCTGACGCCGCGGCTGAGCGACGGCGCGACGCTCGCGCAGTTCAAAGATTTTCTGAACTGGCCGGGTTTGATTCAGAAGAGCGGATTGAGCTTCGTGCTGGCGTGCGGCGCGAAGACGGCGACCGTGGCGGCCGACCGCGCGCCCCTGCGTCCGGATATCTGGCAGAGCATCTTCACGCCGCAGACCTATGTGGCGCCGTTCGAGACAGCAAGTTTCACGAACCGGCTGATCGTGTCTTATCCGGTGCGGGACTGCCTGACTTACCTGAAGTTTTTGTATCAGACGGTGGGCTCGGGTTTAACCGCGAATAACGATCGCGGCCTGGGGTACGTTCTGCAGCCGTTGATTTTCCGGGACGGAGCGAAGTCCACACTTCCGGCGGCCCGGTCGAACATGCGGGTGACGCTCTGGAAGGAGCAGCATCCGACGCCGGGGAGCGTGGGCATCATCGTCAAGACCGCCACCGTGGGCGGCTCGTCCACGCCGCCGGACGGCATTCCGACGACGCTGACCATGCCGGCGAACGCGAACGACGCCGCCACGCGCTTCGCTCTCTTTCATCACATTCCGCCCGCGCCGAACAGGGCGCCGCTTCCTGTGGGCGCGGCAGGATTCAAACAGACGCTGGATTTTCACAAAGCGCTTACGGCGATCAGTTCGTATCCGGCGCTTCTGCGGGCGCTGGGGCTGGTGTTCGATGTGGAGGCGCCGCTCTCATTGTGCCCGTTATCGCCAGCCGCGGGGGCTTACGGGACGGTGGCGGTGAAGGCGCTGGATCCCGGCTTTTCGTTTTCCCTGAAGCCAACCTATGGATTCCCGAGCACGGCCTACCAGCTCAGCAAGACGGCGTTTACGGCCGCTTCCGCAAGCAGTCCAACGGACGCGGCGGCGGGGAGTTTTGACGCCGGAGACGTGGCGGATGGTTTTTTGGTGTTGTCTCCCGACAATTTCCAATTGATGCAAGTGGACCTGGACGGCGCATTCCTGGGTGCGCTGTCGCTGGCGGACAACGTGGGCTTTAACGCCGCGAGACCTTCGGTGGTGGGGACCGAACTGAACGCGATACGGACGGGCGGCATCGGGCTGATCGCCAACGGGCGCGGAGAACAATTGCTGCAGTCGATCACGGACAATAACGCCTTCAACCAGGCACTTACCAACAACACGGCGTTTCCGCGGGCGTTGAACGCACGCGATCTGACGCGGGGATTCCGGATCGATATCTATTCGACGCGGACGGGCAAATGGTATTCGCTACACCGGCGCAACGGGGTCTATCTATTTGGCGCGCAGCAGGCGCTCTCGATCGAAACCGCGGACGAAGAGGGATTCCTGCAACTGGGGGCCGCGGCGCCGGCGGCCGACCCGACCCGCAAGACGAATCAAATTGCGGCGGCGAACGGCATTCCACAGCCCAGCACGGACCTGTTCGTGCACGAGCGCGTCGCACGCTGGGACGGGTGGAGCTTAAGCGCGCCGCGGCCGGGGCAAGCGCTCAATCGCAGCCCCGATCCGGGGCAAGCGACGATCGCCGACCCTACCATGGACGAGCCCATCACGCCGTTCAAAATGGTTACGAAGTTTGCGGCGATGGCGGGCTCTCTGCCGGAGCTGCGTTTCGGAGACCAGTACAGACTGCGCGCCAGGGCGGTCGACCTGGCGGGCAACAGTTTGCCGCTAACAGCCAAAACTCCAGACCAGAACGCGCTGCCGGCGGATGGGGTTTTACTACCGTATCTACGCTTCGAGCCGGTGGCGCCGCCGCTGCTGGTGCTGCAGAATCCAACCGAACCGGGAGGATCGCTGGAGCGCCTGGTGATCCGATCGTTCAATACCGATCCGCAATTAGACACGGTGCCCACCACGGACTTCGACTCGCGGCACGTGGCCCCGCCGCGCACGTCCGTGCGGATGGCGGAGCAGCACGGCATGCTGGACAATGTGCACGGCCATCTGCGGGGCGACGCGAGCCTCTTCAATGTGATCGTGGCACGCGACGATTACGAGATACCCAAGAAAGGCGGCGTGCAACTGGTATCGCAGGGCGCGCTGCCGGTATTGTATTTACCCGATCCGTTATCGCGCGGCGCGGCGTTGCGGGACCTGCCGAATACCGCCAACAACACTTACGGACTACTCAGCAAGAACCAACTGAGCTACGGCCCGTTAGCGGACGTCCAGCCGAATACGGGTTCGGTAACGTTTATCGATTTCGGGAGCCAATGGCCGGATCGCCAGGCGTTTCTGATGACGATGCAGGAAGGGTCAACACCTCCGGAATGGGATGCGACCAACCGGATCCTGGGTGTGGGGCTACCGAAGGCATCGGTCGCGGTTGTGAATCTAAGCAGCTACCTTTCCGCCGGCGATCTCAGCATCATGGCGCTATGGGGATGGATCCGGGAGCTGTACGAGTCCGATGAAACGTTCTGGATGACGGAGGCCGGCGCGGATTTGCAGGTGCCCAGGACCAGCGACCTTCTGGCGCTGCTGACGCGGCTGGTGACGGAAGGCGGTCACGAAATGATCACGCCAGCGCGCACGCTGACCCTGGTGCATGCCGTGCAACAGCCGATCGGCCGGCCGACGTTTCTGCAACTGCCGGTGGTGCATCAACCTTCCAACCCAATTTTCGCGTCCGCACTGAGAAACTCCTTTACGCCGATTACGGCATGGCGGACTCCGGGTTCGCATGCGGCGGTGTTGCTCGGAGGGATGCAGATCCATGCGAACAGCACGTCCAAGATCGATTTGCAGGGAACCTGGATGGAGGTGGAGGACAACCTGTCTCAGCCAGGCCCGACCAGTACGATCCAAAGCGATCACGTAGAAACAATCCCACTGGCCGAGCCTGATGCGGGGCCGGTTTACGCTCCGGGCTCGACCACGCGAGCCGTGGCCATCTACATTCCGCAGGTGGACAATTTATGGTTCGCGGCCCCGGCGGATGTGCTGGAGGGCGTGACGGAACCGGACATGGTGGCCGCGCCGGTGCATAACTTCAACGATACGAAACACCGGTGGGTTACCTATCTACCGACGGCGACATCCCGTTACCAGGAATATTTTGCGGCGGGACTGGACTTTACCCGGAGCGGCGATCCGCTGGTGGTAGATGTTCCCAGTTCGGCGAGGCCCTCGCCACCGGACATATTGTACGTCGTCCCGACGTTCGGATGGGAGCAGCAGGAAACGACGAACATTAAGTCCTCGATCCGCTATGGGAACAGCGTGCGCGTCTATCTGAACCGGCCGTGGTATTCCTCAGGCGACGACGAGATGCTGGGAGTGGTGCTCTGGCCTTCGACGGTGACGCCGCCGGACTACCCCACCCGGGAGACTTACAAGCCATACTTCACGCAGTGGGGAAGCGATCCTATCTGGCAAACCGGGGAGGTGGACCTGGTACCCGGTACTTTCGACTTTCCCGGAGCAGCGTCGACGGCGACCGCACTGACCCTGGCGGAGACGGCGCAACCTTTCGATGTGGCCGCGCATACGGTGCAATACGACCCGCAGAGGGAGTTGTGGTTCTGTGACATCGAACTCAGCAATCCGGAATCGTATGCGCCCCTGCTGCGCATGGCGCTGGCGCGCTACCAGAGCCACTCCCTTCAAGGGGTAGAACTTTCGCGGGTGGTCCTTGCAGATTTCGTACAACTGACACCGGACCGTTCCGCGGTGGTGAGCATCAATCCGATGAACCCAAGTCAGGCGCGCGTATTTGTGGGCGGGCTGGCTCCGCAGGGTCCAGCCAGTCCGCTTTTGACGGTCACGGTGGAGCAACGGATACCGACGATCCTGACCGATATGGGATGGCAGGCGGCTCCGGCCAAGATCGTGACGGTGACCGAGGACCAGCCGGCGCCAAACCAGCCCGACAGCGTATTGTGGGCGGGTACCGTGGCGTTCCAAACGGCTCCGGCCTCGGGCGATTTTCGGGTGGTGGTGCGTGAGTTCGAGCGCATCCCCATCTGGCAGGGCAGCACCAGCGCGCCGGTGGAGTACGGACAGCGGCTGGTGTACGCGGCGATTATTCCTTATGACTATCCGGCCCTGGCCAACGAGTAAGGAAGCGGCATGACATACGGCACGAACACACAGGTTCCGCTGGTTGTTTTCGATGAATTCCTGGTAGCCGAGGAATGGCAAAATCTCATGCGATATACGTACGCGCGGAGCAACGACTTTTGTGCGACGCGGGTGGTGGGCGCAAACGGATCGAATCACGTAGACAGCAGCTACCGCCGATCGCGAGTGCTATTCGACGTGGGCGAGTTTCGGGAGGTATTCCGGGAAAGAATCTTCGCTTTCCTGCCACACGTGCTGGCGGGTCTGAATTTTCCCTCGTTTCCGGTGTCGGACGTGGAGATCCAATTGACGGCAACCAACAACGGAGAGTTCTTCCGCCGGCACAATGACAATGGAACGTCGTCGTTAAGCAGCAGGCTGATCACCTTCGTTTATTTCTTCTACCGGCAGCCGCGCCCTTTTAACGGCGGCGAACTGTGCATCTTCGACACGGAACTGGAAGACGGCGAGTATCGCGCGCCGGGCCCCTATTCCTTGGTCACGCCGGCGCAGAACCAGATTTGCTTCTTCGTCAGCGAATATCTGCACGAAGTGCTCCCGGTGGAGTGCAGGTCGACGGATTTCATGGACAGCCGGTTTACCGTGAACGGATGGTTGCACCGATGAATACACCTTTTGGATTTCCCGCGCACCTGTATCATTGCCTGCTGGACGAGCAGCCGCATTACCTGGCGCCCACACGGTTGATGCGAACGCACGACTGGCCGGCCGACCTGGTGGTGAATCCCAAATGCTGGTTTTCGTGGCACGGGCCGCTGCCGCCGGACAAGCTGGCGCGGGTGGCGTTCACCGAGCATTTCTGCCCGAGCGATTGGGTGGTGTGGGTGGACGACCCCGCCACGGGGATCATCTGGCCGTTCTGGCTGGGCTACGAATATTTCGCCTATTTACGCGAGATGGCGCCCGGATACCCGTTGCCGTTCGAGCTTCCGGAGAACGTGCAGTGGGTATTAAGAGAAGCCAATATCCTGGTTGAGCCGAACTACGAAGGCCACCGGCGCTACGAGTGGCTGAGTACAATGAAAGACAGCGCGAGTCAATTTCAGCGGGGGTACACCGCGCTTACGAATTTGATACATCCATTTCACGTCGGCGCGCTGCGGCGCTATTACCGTTTCCATACGCGGATGGGATCCTTTTCCCTGGGCGACTCCCAGGTGGCGAGGCGCTATGCGGCTTACAACGAGACGGTGGCGCGATTTTACCATTACCAGTTCACGCAGGTGGTGAGCGACGTCTCGGCCCGCGTGGTGAGGCCTTCGTATGCGTATTTCCTGGCTTATCAGAGCGACTCCGAGTTACTCCGGCATACGGACCGCGAGCAGTGTGAGTACAGCATCACGATTTGCGTGGACGCTTCCCCCGAGCCACAGGCGCAGAATCCGTGGCCGATCGAGCTGCAGACGATGGACGGGATGCTGCGGGTGTGGCAGCACATCGGAGACGGATTGCTATATCGCGGACGCTATCTTCCGCACGCCCGTGAAACATTGCCGCGGGGATACAGCTCCTCGTCGATGCTACTGCATTACGTGGATGAGGGATTCGCCGGATCGCTCCAGTAGCGAATCGGAAGCGGCGGCGGGAAGAGAATGACATGATTGCAGAACGGGCAGCGGGCACTGGAGTTGTTTATGTCTCGTTTGGCGAGTTGTATCGCGACTTAACGATCCTGAGCGTCTCTTCGCTGCGGAGATTCGGCTACCGGGGCCCCGTGCGCATCCTGAGCGATGACGGGAATTGGGACATCGATCATCTGGATTGCGAGGTGCTGGAAGTACCGTCGGCGGGCGGGGGGTTCGGGTCACGATTCTACAAAACACTGGTGAATGAATATGGCTTCGATACCACGCTGTTCCTCGACGCGGACACACTGATCGTCGCGCCGATCGGACATATCTGGCACGAATTGCGTTTTGCCGAGATTTGCCTGTCGATGGATTTTCATCCGAACGTGCGCGACCTGATGGTAAAGAGTACGAAGGGCCGGGACCGGCGGCAGCCGGAATACGAGCACATGCGGCGGTTGAGGCTGATCGACCACCCCTTCCATAGCAGCGGGGTGATGGTGTATCACAGGAGCGCGGCGGTAGACGAGCTTTTCCAGGCGTGGCACGAAGAGTGGGAGATCTTCCAGGAGGAAGATCAACTGGCGCTGGTGAGGGCAATGTCGCGCACAGACTGCTTTGTTCACACGCTGGCAAACCGGTGGAATGCGCGGTTGCACTGGTACGGGAGCGTGGATCAGGCGCAGCGCTACGGAGTAAGAATCCTGCATCTTCGCCCGGGAAACGAGCCGCTATTGCCCGCTATTTTCGCGGAATACGCGGGTGGTAGTTTTGCCGAGAGCAGCGCGCAGGAAAGGTAATGAGATGAGAGTGCTTTGGATTACCGGCAGTTTCTTCCCGCGAATCGGCGGACTCGAGCTTTTCATTGAGAAGGCGATCGGCAGCCTATCGGAGCTCTGCGAGGTCGGGCTGGTGACGAAGAGCGGACAGTACTATCCAGGGGACCAGCCGATCACGCATTTTACGTTGGAACAGCCCAGGGTACTGAACCAGATCGTGGGTTGGCGGAACATGGCGGAGGCGCTCCAAGAGATCGTGCCCCAATTTGCGCCCGATATCGTGCATTTCGGCAGCGCGAGGAGCGCGGCTTGCAGGGCGCTGATCCCCGGCGGGATCGCGACGGTGGCTACGGTCCACGGTAACGATCTTACCGATTTGGGGCCGGGGGATATCGGAGAAGAAGACCCAACGAGTTTTATCGTCGAGGCGTTGAACGCGTGCGATTACATCTTTACCACGAGCAATCACACGCATTCGCTGGTGCGGGAATCGGGAGTGACAACGCCGGTGGGGGTGTTCACACCAGGCTGCGATATCGATTTCTACCGGCCGTGGCCGGAACTCGGCAAGCAGGCGCGAGCCGACTGGCAGATTCCCGCGCACGTTCCCCTGATTTTGACGGTGAGCCGGCTGGCGCCACGCAAGGGCCATCTGAACGTGCTGGCGGCCCTCCAACAGCTTCCATTCCCGGCGCACTGGGTGGTGGTAGGGGATGGCCCGTGCGGCGAGGAACTGGCCGCGGCAATCGCAGGGCGGGGCATGGAGAATCAAGTTTCCATGCTGGGGGCAATTTCAGACGACGATCTGCTGGGTCTCTATAATGCCTGCGATGTTTTCGTGTTGACGCCGGAGGAACGCAGAATTCGCGGGCGGCTGGACTCCGAGGGATTTGGGTTGGTGCTGCACGAGGCAGGGGCGTGCGGCAAGCCTGTGATCACGTCGGCATCGTCCGGATGCCGGGATGCGGTGATCGACGGCGGCACGGGACTCCTGGTGCCTGCCGGCGACCCCGACGCTCTCGCGGAAGCTCTAGAGAGTATTCTGACTTACCCGGCATTGGCTAAAAGCCTGGGAAACGGGGGACTTTCGCTGGTAAGGATTTCGGGGGGCTGGCCGCGGCTGGCCCGCCAGATGTTCGAACAGTATGAAGAGATCCTGAACCGGGAGGTGAGATCGCCCGAACCTCCCGATTTACTAGTGCTGTCGAACGACTAGAGCAGCCGCTGGTTCTGGTGCGCGGCATATGCAGCCTTGAGTCCATTCTGCAATACGATGCCCTTGGCGCTCCCCAGACCGGTACAGGCATCCCAGCCGGCACGAGCCGGATATCCGATGACACGTCCAAAGGAGTTATTGGCGGGTCCATGCGAACCGGCAACGTCGCGGAAGGCACTGGCTGCGAGACTGTAAAGCAGCGGATTGATGAAGCCGACCGAATGGCCCAGGTTGGCGTTGATGCGCGCAATCAGGCCGGCGTAGAGCGGCGCCACAGCGCTGGTGCCGCCGACGGGTTGCGGGCGGCCGTCGATGAATTGGATATAGCCGCTGTTTTCGCTGGCGTTGCCGGCGATGTCCGGGATGCCCCGGCCCGTTTGGTTGGAACCGAGGCGCTGCGGCACGCGGGCGGCCTTCTGATAGTCCGGCAGCGGGAAGCGGGCACTGACGCCGCCGCCGGTAGCTCTGGGACCCGCCTTACCGATGTCGTTCCAGACATATTCCTCGAATGCCGTCCCCTGGACGTTGCCGATGGTGGTTCCACCACAGGCGATCACCCAGGGTTCGGTGGCAGGATAGCTGGTCTGGGCGCGCGCCGGGTTCTCGATGAAGGCGCCGAAGTCTCCCGAGGCTACCAGCACGGTGATGGAAAGATTTGCAGCGTCCTGAAAGAGCTTGTCCAACTGCGTATATTCCTGAGGCGAAAAACTGTCTGCGCTGGCATCGTCGGGTCCCCAGCCATAACTGATGGAAATAACGGTAGGGTGAGGCTCGGCCGGGCGCGGATGAATCATGCTCTGGACGGCGTGGAGGACACTCTGGGTGTCGCTGCCGGTGAAATAGACGGCGATCTCGGCTCCCGGGGCGATGGCGCCGGCGACGGTGATGTCCAAGCCGGTTTCCGGATCGGAGACGCCGGAGCTGGTGAAGCCGTCGATGGAAACGTTGACAGGAGTGGGTGGCTTCATGCCAAAGGCGTGCATCGTTTTGGCAAGATCCTGGGCGGTGTATCCGGCGGGGACGCCCGCGACTTCCATCTCGAAGATACCGATGGTCTGACCTGCGCCGTTGCCAGGGGGGAAGCCATAGAGTTGCGCCACTTGCTGGGGTGTGAGCGGTTTTGTAGCGGGCGGATCGCTGGACGGCTTTCCCGCTGCTGAGGAATAGTGGCGGGCCCGAACGGGCCGATTGTCGAGACCGACCACCGCCTCCACCCTATCCGCGAGTTCGCCGGGCAGGGCCGCGGGCCCATCATGCCCCCGGTAAGGGCCGCGCGGCGATTGGTAATTATGCAATTCGACGGCAAATGCACGGTTGATGGCGGCGACCGGACCGCGCACAATTACTGTCCGACGCGCCGGATCGGTTTCCAGCACAACCAAGTTGTGGGTGCGTGCGAAGGCCGCCACCTGATCCAGTTCCCGCGGGTCAGCGCCATAGGCAGCGGCAAACTGGGTATGCGAGAGCGCGGGCCGAGCGGTGCGGGAAGCCGGGGAAAAATCGCTGAGTTCCCTGAGCCTCGAATGAACCGGGTGGCGGCGCACAACGAGAGTAACGGTGACCAACTCGTTGCCGGCGGCCGGATCCAGTTTCTGGTGCTTTGCGGGGTGGAAGTGTGCGCTGCCGTCGAGAGATCTGTAATTGTCAGGGAAGGGGATGGCGATTCCTCCGAAACTCTCTTGCGCCTTTCATAATAATACGAAACTCTCTTTACGCTCTGCGACGGGGGCCTGGTGCAGAGGCCCCGACCAGGTCGTTTTGCGGAGTGCCGTAGACGTCGTGGAATGGGCTCAGAGCATCGTCGTTCGACGGCCGGTAACCGATACTGCGGGCGGCAGATGGCGCGGCTTTGAGCTGATCCCGCCAGTATCGCCAGGCGAGGCTCACGGAGCGGAATACCTCTCGGGGCTTAAAAGGAATGGCCAGCACCTCATAGCCGCCCTGATTCAGGACTTCGGCCCAAGTCCCCTCATTGGCCAGACGGGAGGCGACCAGGAGGGGCGGCTCGACGGGCCGGCGGCGCAGTTCACATATTACGTCGTGCCAGCGGCCGTCAGGCAACCTGGAGTCGCTGATCACTACATCCGCCGACAGTTCGTCGATCAACGTGCGGGCCTTGGCGATGGTTTCCACAAAATGGAGATTCCAATTAGAATGCCTGAAGATCTCACGGAGGGACACTTGGTCTTCGCGGGAGCGTAGGAGGGCCAGAACAGTTACGGTCGATGCTGCTCCGCTCATAATACACCTCGAATCGTTTGTTCGGTAACAGATTCACCTGCAATCCGGCTGCAATTCGCAGGAAGTGGAGACACTGACGGACGCGCTTGGGCGCAAGTTTCTCCCTTCAAGTCTTTACGAAATCGCGGCCAAAAGCGAGCAGGGGAGCCGACCCAACATTTCTAATTGGAATTATCCCCTCTACTTCAAGCGCGGTGGCGCGGGTACGGGGACCGGAGCGCGGAGCAGCGGAGCCTTTGTGATCTCGCCGGCGAACTCCGGATAAAGGCGCCTGAGCTCCTGCGCGGCGTTCTGGAAATCGTCGCGGATGGCGACGGTCATCGTCTGGCCGGGGACGTTACGTGCGGGCGGCGGGGTGACCGTGATCTCGCCGACATAGAAGGCAAGCGGGCCGTCGCCGGGATGAAGGCGGACATAGGTGATTTTGTCCCAGGCGGTATTGGCGCTGCCCACGGAGGCTTCGAATTCGTCAAGTACGGCGAGAGCTGCGGGCTTATTGAGGATGGCGTAAAAGCGGTGGTTGCCGGCCACAGTGACTTCCTGGAGGAGATACTCCGGAGCGGAGCGGTTGAACTGGTGGACGAAGCGGATGGTGGGGTGCGCCGTGGAATCCACGGGCATAGAGAGAGAGCCGAAGACGAGAACGTAAGGCTCGTGCTTGCGGGCGAGCTGGCGCAGGAGGCCGCGGGAGACGCGATTAGGCCGGGCACAGGAGCCGAGAGCGAGGATACTGAGGGCCAGTACGGTGCGACGCGTCATACACTAATAAATTAGTACTAATGTAATCGGAAAGCAAGACTGGTGTAGACGAATTGACCAGCCATCGTTTCAACGCCGACTGAGGAGATCCATTCGTAGTTGGGTCGGCTGATTTGAGCGAATTGGTAAAGCCAGTTCTTGATGTGGCAGAGCCACGTTTGCACTCTAACGTAGTTGCCGTCCCGTAGGAAAGCGGCTGGCCTCGCCGGAACACGGAGGAGTCGGTATTTGCTCGGGACGATATTGGCAAACAGGGTCCTCCTAAAAGAGGCGGCCCTTGCGGACCGAGATCCGAGCGGGCCGGCGATGCGACCGAGGCCGGTGCTTTACTTCCCTGAACGCCGCCAGGGGTCCTCACTGCGACTACCACCGCTCAGACATCGCCCCCCCAACGCTGATGACCCTCCACCCTTTCACTGGTCTTCCCAGCGACAGAGCAATCCTGTCTCAAGTCTGACCATGGCGCGTCATTGGTGCGCCTCCGCGTGGCGGGACGAATTCTCCGCCTGGCAGTCCACGCAGGCGACCCGGCAGGCGGGTTGCCTGTCTCCCTGCCGGGTCATAACCACGTGCCAGTACTGCATGGTCCGGGCGCGAAACAACGCTGCCGAGACCAGAAACCAATACTCGAACATGCGGCGGACGCGGTCGTCGTAACGGTTTGCAAAGCGGCTCCAGGCGCTTTGAAGGTTGGTGTTCCAATCCCGCAGAGTCCGCACGTAATGCGGACCGAAATTGTGGATATCCTCGGCAGTAAACAGTCCCTCCATGGCCACCAGAGTCTGTGCGCCGGAGGGCACCAGCAGGCCCGGAAAGATATAGCGCTCGATCCATGGGTCGCCAGCGGTGGTGGAGGCGCTGTTCAAAGTGGTTTCGATAAGAAAAATGCCGTTGGGCCTGAGGGCGCGATGCATGGTTTTCATGAAGGTCCGGTGATTCCGGTGGCCGACGTGGGGAAACATGGCGATCGCGGCGATCTTGTCGAACTGGCCCTGCACGTCGCGATAATCGCAGCGTACGATGTCTACATCGTGACCGGCACAGTGCGCGCGGGCGTAGCGCATCTGCTCTTCAGCAATGTTGATGCTTGTCACTCGTACCCCGTAATTTGCAGCGGCATAAAGTGCGAGCTCGCCCCAACCTCCGCCCACCTCGAGCAAGTGGTCTCCGGGATGCAGGTCCAGTTTGCGGCAAATCAGGTCCAGCTTGAGACTTTGGGCTTCGTCCAGGGTGCTGGCACCCGCATAATAGCCGCAACTGTAGTTTCTGTAATGGCCCAGAAACGCGCCGAAGAGGTCGTTGTCTAGGTCGTAATGCCGGCGGGGAGCTCGCTTTGATCGCCCGCGGCTCTGATCGTTACGAATGCGATTCAGCCACTCCAGGGCCAGTGAGCCGGGGTGCCGGTACGCACGTCGGCGCACGTTCGAGCGGATCAGACGGTACACCAATTCCTCCAAGTCATTACAGGACCACCAACCGTCCATGTATGCCTCGCCCAAACCAAGCGAACCACGCAGCAAGACCCTGCGATAGAACCGCCGATCGTGAACCTGAATATCGTATGTCTGGCTGCCGTTTACCTGGATCTCTGCCTCGGCCAGCCATTTTTCGAGCGTGTTCTGAAAAAGACTCATGGGTTAGCTCCTTGATGTTGTTGTTCTTGTGTCTCCGTGCGCAGTTGAGCAACGGAATGTCGATTGGCGAATCAGCCAGGCCACACACTGGTTTTCAAGCCCTAGAGCCGCAGCTTCGCCGAGATCCACATTGCGCGGAAAATGGATGTGGCCGCCGGCATCCAGCCATGCAATACGGACATGGGCCGGCGCGCCTGCCACCTTTCGCCGGATCGATTCGCATGGGACGATGGGATCGCGCAACGAGGCGGCGATCAGCGCCGGCACGCGCAGCCGGCGCCAGTGCCGCGTTACGCTGGCTTCTTCGTAGTAATGGTTAGCGTCGCGAAACCGGAAGCGCGGCACGATGGTCATCTGGTTCCATTCGGCGCAATTGCGTGCGCGCCGCAATTCCCGAATACTCGTGCAAGCCCTCCCGCGCCTCTCCACAACGGCGTAGGCGCGGTTCGCGTGGGTGTTCAGAAGCTTCTTGTGGAGCCAGAGGCGCCTCCGGTCGAAGTTCTCCATGGCGGCCCGGAGGTCGAGCGGCGGGCAAATCGCAACTACGCCGGCCAAGCGCTTATCGATCTGGTCGACGGCGGCCATCAAAGCGATGGTCCCGCCCAGTGAATATCCGAGCAAAAACACACGGCGGTAGCGGTCAAGCCGCGGCAAAGACAGTAGAATCTTCAGGTCTTCGGTGAGCCCCGCATGATAAATGTCGTCTCCATTCCCATCCGCGCCACGCAGTGAAATGCGCACCGCGGAACAGCCGACGGCCACAGCCGCGAGCGCCGCGGTAACGCAGTATGGGCTGTCTGCGGTTCCACCGATGCCGTGCACGATGACCACCAAGGATTCCGACGAGGAAACCTCGTGAAGAGCGGCCCGTATGTTGATTGGACCCACCACCGGATCGTTCAGGCGCGCTTCGAGCCGCGTGCCGTTCGCGGGTCGCGCTCGCCGCATCGCCTCCATCAGCGGGGGGACGGCGGTCCATATGTGGCCGGCAATGCAACTTAAACACCCTCTGAAGTTCAACGCCATTCGTCCCTCCAATCGACTACCCGCGTTGATCAAGACCGATCGCCATTGTTTGCGGGTCATAGTCGTCATCCAATGCCTTCAGGCAGCCACGCCGTTTTGTTGAGAACGTGGCGGGGTGGTTTCTGTAAGTCCCAAACGAGGCCTAGCGACGACAGGCTCACCAGCATGTAATGCGCTATATCGACTTCCCAGAAGTAGAAGCCCTGTCGCTCGCTCGACGGTACGTAGTGGTGGTTGTTGTGCCATCCCTCTCCGAGCGTCAACACGGCGATCCAGAAGCTGTTCCTGCTATTGTCCGTGGTAGGAAAGCGCCGGCTTCCGAAAACATGCGTCAGCGAGTTCACTGAGAACGTGCCGTGATAGACCAGCACCGTGTTGACGAAAAATCCCCAGGCGAGCATTTGCACAGGCGACGTGCCCCAGTGGGGGAAGTGGCGCTGGAGCACCCAACCAAGAACCAGAAGGCCTTGGGCAAGTGCAACTGGTGGCACGAGCCAGTAGCGGTTGAGCCAGCGAAGTTCGGGGTATTTTGCGAGGTCGGAGATTAGGCGGAAGTTCGTGGCATCGTACTTCGTGGTCAGAATCCATCCGACGTGCGACCACCAAAAGCCATTCTGAACGGGAGAATGAATATCGGCATCATCATCGGAATGAGTGTGGTGATGCCTATGGTTCGCCGCCCACCACAACGGACCCTTCTGCATCGCCGATGCCCCCACCCACGCGAGCGTGAATTGGAACCATCGACTGGTGCTGTAGGATCTGTGCGAGAAGTAGCGATGATATCCGGCGGTAATGCCGAACATGCGGACCAGATAGAGGATGGCGCAGAGCCATAGCGCCACCCGACTCCAGCCGCACCAGAAGATGGAGAGGGAGGACAGATGCACAAGGAAGAATGGCAAACTGCGCCATAGCGAGATCCGAGCCGGCATGGTCCTATGTACCTCTTTGGCCTTCCCGCATCCGGGCGGCAGTTCGCATGAACTGAAATCCATCCACCAACTCCTTTTCTAGATTTGGTTGGCGGCGTCTCTGCCGCTCACACATACATGAGGAAAACGAGACAAAAACGGCTAACTAAAGTTTTGTCAATGTTTTTTGCTCCCATGAAACTGCCCGGCATGAGCGGTTACGGCTGCTTTCGATCTACCCAGGAGCGAGGGTCTCAGGCTGAACCGCTACGCTAAATCACGGTAGATCCACGTCGAGCGCGTAGATATCCGAATTGCTGCGAATGACCGAGGCGACCGGCGCATTGCCTGGCGCCAGGCCGGCGAGCACATACCCGGTCACGTTGGATTGAAGGAGTTGCCGCGAGCTCACCACGCGCTCGATTCTCCGATTGCCGATTCGCACGCGAAATACAGGCTGCTCGACGCTTTGGACCGAGTCCTGATAGTAGACGTATTGGCCATCGCGGGACCAGAAAGGAGGACCCAGCCCAGCACCATTTGCCAGCGGCGTCCAGCGCCGTGTGCGGAAGTCGAATAACAGGATTTGGGATCCGGCCGCGTTGGTGGCGGCAATATAGCGAGGATCGGGCGACCAGGCCGCCCGCGAAAGCGCCTCCGAGCCCGGCAGCAATTCGGCCTTCCGGGTCTTCCAATCCATTACGTACAGCGCGGAAACCCGGGGCACGCCGCGGGAGAACAGCAAGGAATTTCCGTCGGGAGACCAACTCGGTTCGCGCTCGGCGAAGGAAGGGGCAGTGATGGTCTCCGGGATTCCTCCGCCGGACCCATTTGAGTCAATCACATACAATTTCTGGGGTTCGCCGGACCAACTCCCCGAAAAGGCAATCCTGGTTCCGTCGGGTGACCAGCGCGGTTGGACTACGTGCAACGCCGCGGGCGTCAATGGCGCCCGCTCGGCGCCGTCGGGCCGGCTTCGCCAGAGGGTGTTGTCGGCAGCCATGGTGTAGGCCACCCAACGCCCATCGGGCGAATAGTCGACCCAGCGGCCAGCGACGCCCGAAAGGTACGTCATGAACTGGCCGCGCGTGGGATCGTAGCGCACCAATTCCCTGCGTTCCTGCCCGGCGGCGAAGAATACGCGCTTGCCATCCGGACTGGGAGCCAGCGACAGGATCACCAGCGGAGTGGAATAGATTTCAACGGGACTCCGGCCGAATACCGGCAGCCAGTCCCGATTCTCCCGGATGACCCAGAGGCTTATCGCCCCACCGGCCGCGGACCTAAGAAACAAGTAATACTTTCCCGACGGGATCCAGCTTCCACTGTAATCGTTATCCAATCTCCCGCCGGAGGCTGGTTCTCGCTGGAGGGGATGCAGGCCGGCGCCATCCGAGGCCACCTCCCACAGTGCGGCGCCCGTATCATGGTTGTGTATGCGCAGGCGCAAAACGTCCGGTCCAGGTGCGGGCGCCCAGCGGATGGCGTCTGCGATTCCGTTCCGAGTATCCACCAGCTTGCGGCAATCCGTACCGTCGATGTTGACCTGAAATACCGCCGAACCATGGGAAAAGACGATGCGCCTCCCATCGCGGGACCACGTACCGCCGTAGCCCGAAACACCGCCAATCCGACGGGCGCTTCCGCCGGCCACGGGCACGATCCACAGAGCGCCGTCGTCTCCAGTGCGCGGCTCGGCCGAGACCAGCAGGCTGGATCGGTCGGGCGAGATATCCAATATGTCCGGCGCAAAGATCGGCGGCGTCACCGCTACCGGCACCGGTGTTCCACCTTTCACGGAAACCTGGGCTAGCGACCACCGGCCACCCATCCGCTCCGTGAAGTAGATCCGGGAGCCATCCGTCGCCACGCCATTTCCGACCTCGACCCGGCCCGTTTGAGTAAGCTGCACCACCTGCGACACGCGGGGGGGGCGCGCGAACGCTCCGAGCCAATACGCCAGGGCGAGTCCGCCCGCCAGACTCGCGGCAATCACTACGCCAGCCACCACAGCAATTCGATTGCGGCGCACAAACTTGGCCGAGCGATAGGCAAACGTGTCCGGGCGCGCAATCACCGGGCGCCCGTCCAGGTGGCGCTGGATATCGCGCGCCAGGAGGCCGGCGTTGGCATAGCGCCGCTCCGGCTCCTTGCGGATGGCCATGCGGATGATATTGTCCAGGTCGCCAGCCAGTTGCGGCTTCAGCAGCGCGGGCGCGGTGGGCTCCATGTGACAGATCACCCGGGCGATGGCATCCGGCGTGTACCTGGACATCGCCTGGGCCTTCTTTCCGGTCAGCAGCTCATAGAGAATGAGGCCGAGCGAATAGACATCCGCCGCGGTGGAAGCCGCCTCGCCGCGCACCTGCTCGGGCGAGGCGTAGTCGGGCGTCATCAACTGCAGGCCGGTCAAGGTGGCGGCTCCCTGCTCCGCAGCCGGATCCAGCAGCTTGGCAATCCCGAAATCCAGCAGCTTGGGAGTGCCGTCTTTGGTCACCAGGATATTGGCGGGCTTCAGGTCGCGGTGCACCACCAGGTCGCGGTGCGCGAAGTCCACCCCTTCGCAGACCCGCAGGAAGAGCCGCAACCGCTCCTCCAGGCCAAGCGACTGCCGATCGCACCACGCCGTGATAGGGTCGCCCTCGATAAACTCCATCACCAGGTAGGGCACGCCCTCCGGCGTGGAGCCGCCATCCAGTAGCCGGCCGATATTGGGGTGCGACAACCGGGCCAGGATCTGGCGCTCCTGCCGGAAGCGCCGCAAGGTGCTGGGCGACTCGGCCGCAACGCGTACCAGCTTGATGGCCACCTGCTGGCGGAACTCGGCATCGTCTCGCGAGGCGCGGTAGACCGCGCCCATGCCGCCGTGCCCGACGATAGCCTCCACTTTATAAGGTCCCAGGCGCGCGCCGATCAGCCGCTCGTCGGGATCGGTTTCGCGCGCCAGTGACGCGGCCGCCGACGCGATGGCCGCACCGGCTGAGGGAAGCCCTTCGCCGGAGTGCTCCAACAGGGACGCCACTTCCTGCCGCAGGTCCTGGTCGAGGCATTCGCGTTCGAGGAAATCCACGCGATCTTCCGGCAGCAGATCCGCGGCGCCCCTGAAGAGCCGTTCGGCTTCGGCCCACTGCTCCGGGTTCAGCTCGGCCATGACGCCCTTTCGGCCGGACCACCGGAGAGCGCCCGCCGCAGCCACGCCTCACCCATCGTGAGGTCGTGCTTCACGGTGGCCAAGGTAAGCCCCAGGGTCCCGGCGATTTCCTCGCGACTGAGCCCGCCGAAGTACTTCAACTCGATCACCTTGGCCTTGCGTTCATCTTGCCGGGCGAGGCGGTCGAGAGCCTGGTCCACCGCCAGCAACTCCTCGGCTTGCTGCGCCGGAATCGGTATGTCGTCCGGCATCTCGGCGCGATTCCCGCCGCCGCGCTTCTGCGCGCGATAGGCCCGGGCGTTGCCGATGAGAAGCTGCCGCATGATACGGGCGGCGACGCCGAAGAAATGCGCGCGGCTTTCGAAATCGGGCAATTCGTGCTCGACAAGCTGCAGGTAGGCTTCGTGAATCAGTGCGGTGGGCTGGAGCGTGCTCCCCGGCCGTTCGTTGCGCATGAACGATACCGCCAGTTTCCGGAGTTCCGCGTAGACGATGGGCGTCAGCGCATCCAGCGCCTCCCGGTTGCCGCCGGCGCATTGTTGCAGAAGAGTGGTAAAGTCGCCTGGAATCACGGCAATCGCCTGTCGTTCACCAATCATATAACGGCGGCGGGCGGAATCGCCTGCCTCACCTACAGGCTGCGCAGATGGAGGCCGCCATCCACGTCGATCGCCTGGCCGGTGGAGTAATCCAGCAGCCCGTCGGCGATGGCTCGGTCCGCGCGCGCCACGTCGTCCGCCGCGGATGGCCGAAGTTGGCTGGCGGGGCGCACGAATCGTACGTTACCGTGCCGCCCGGCGTCTTCAGCCCGTGCGCCCAGGCGCCCCGCCGGATCGCCGCCCGCAGCCGCCGGACGCGATGCGGGCGAGGAGCTGCGCCGAGATGCGCGTGGCGCGCTCCTGGCACCCGTCGCGTTGTGTCCGTCGCCGCGACCGCCGGCGTGCGGATGGGGATGCGGGCGGCGCGTAGGGCACCGGCGTCCACGAGCGTCGGCGAGCCGCCACTTCGCCGAGATGCCGACGAGCAGCAGCACGCCTGTGGCGCCGGGGGACGGCGGCCGATGGCGTCCGACATTCGTGCGCGTGATCCGGGAACGTCGGCGGGCACCCACTTCGCCGGTATAGCGACGCGCACCAAAATGCCGGGAGCCGGCCTGTGTTGGCTAGTTTCATGGAACGGCCTTTCACGGGAGGAGCCCTCCTGAGCCAAGCCCCGCCCCGGTCGCCTCTATGCATTGTCCGAGTGCCGCGTCATTCAGCCTAGGTTGGGGATAGTGGAGCCACGCAGCTCACCTATACCTTCCTTCTACTTCGCGTTCCTCTTCGCTTTCTTCGACGGCGGGACTACGCCTTTTTCCGGCTGCTCTCTCTCTATCGGATCGGATAAATAATGCAGCGGCTTGTCGTCGACGGAGGAGAACTGTGGACCGTTCTCGGCCACTGTCAAGCCTTGCGCGGTGTACATCGATTCGTTGAATGTGCTGCCCGACTTCGCCGCGGCTACCGCAAATACGCCATGCGGCACGCCGTTGGTAAAGGCGGTCGCGATGTAGTCGCCCACCATCAGGCCGTTTTGTGAGTTGGGCAGCCACTGGAGCTGCATGGGGCCGGAGATCTTCTGCGCGGCATTCCACGTTGTTCCGCCATTGTGCGACGAAATGAAGCCCACGTTGAGCCTGCAGGTGGACTGCGTGCACTTGGTGTTGGTGTAGAAGTAAAACGTGATCGCAACGTGGG
>JBEKPZ010000025.1:0-38038 GCA_049520215.1 Bryobacteraceae bacterium
GCCACGGACCGATTCTAACATGGCGACGGCCAGATTTGCTACATAAGCCTGTTACATACGGCTTTGATTCCTGCAACTGATTGATTCTATTTGGCTCCTCAGGTAGGATTCGAACCTACAACTCTTCGGTTAACAGCTATCGGCGCTACCGCGTTCGAGATCCACCATGGTCGGCTGTGTTCGTCTACCCGTTACCACCCGGGCACGAACCATGCTTTCAATTCGCTCCCGTTCGGCTAATAGCTTCCGAATGCCAGAGTGACTGACACTCACTTCGTAAACTCCTTGTAGTCCATTTCGTTGGGCTTGCCGGGACCACCCACATCCAGTTGGATGCGGCCCATCTTCAGTCCCGGGGAGTAAGCGCTGATCACGGCCGTCCCGGATCGCGCCGACGCGCGGAATGCGATGCGGGTCATGCCCGCGACCACGTTCCATGTTAAGCCGGTTGGCTGCCCGGGCCAGGTCTGTTCCAGCAGTTCGCCCGGCCCATAAAGAGTGAAACTGACCGGGTCGTGCGCCGTGGGAACTATGTTGCCGTTCCTATCCGCAACCGTCGCAGTCAAATAGGCCAGGCTCTCCGGGTCACCGGAAACCAGCTTTGAGAGATCCGATTGCAGGACGATCTGGTACGGCGCGCCGGGCGTGGTTCGCGCATCGGTGACTTCGATACCGCCGGACCGGGCCACTGCCTTGATGGTGCCCGGCTCATAGACTACTTGCCAGACGCGCGGCGGACTGGCCAGATCGCGGCCCGCTTCGCGACTCTTCACGCCCAGCGACTTCCCGTTTAAGATGAGCTCCACCTGCGGCGCGTTGCTGTAGACTTTCACGTCGCGCGCGTCGCGCGGCTTGCCTGCTTCTCCCGGCCCTGTCCAGTGCCCTACGATATGCACCATCGGCTTAGTGGTCCATTGGCTCTGGTAGAAGTAGAACACATCCTTCGGAATTCGCCAGGTGTCGGCCATGCCGAAGGCGTTCACGTGGGGAATCACGCTGTCGTAGGTCTCCCCTTCGAAATCGAATTGGTGCCAGATGCATCCGCCGGCCATCCACGCCCTTCGGTTTAGCTCCGCCAGGTACGCTTCGTGCCGCTCGCAGGCCAGGTCTTCACTATCCGGACCTATGCCGTAGATGCCGCGGCCGCTGAGCG
Source organism: Bryobacteraceae bacterium (assembly GCA_049520215.1). Lineage (GTDB taxonomy): Bacteria > Acidobacteriota > Terriglobia > Bryobacterales > Bryobacteraceae > Bog-159. The sequence goes on from JBEKPZ010000025.1 coordinate 1,154, forward strand.
CAACGCTGTACTCGCCGACCATGAAACTCCGTTCCGGATGCGCCATGTGTTTCGCGTCGGTCTCTTTGCCCACGCCCAGACCAACCACGTCTACCAGCGCTTCGATCTCCTCTCCGCGCGGTTCATGCATGACCACCGGCCGTGTGGGATCGAGCTTGCGATACAGCCGGACAACCGCGCCCACCACTTTGAGCGAGACCTGCCTGGGCGCATTCACTTCGCCCGCAATTCCCCACAGAACGACCGAGGGATGATTGCGGTCACGGGCGATCATCTCCTCCGCCATCCGAGACACATTGCCGATGTACTCGTCGGGGTCTCCGATTTCCTTGTTCACCGGCAGTTCTTCCCAGACCATCAGGCCCAGGCGGTCAGACGCCTCCATGGTGGCCGGGGCATGCGGATAATGCGACGTCCGCCAGAAGTTCGCGCCCATCTCCCGGATCAGCTCCATATCCTTAAAGTGACGCGAATTCGGAAGCGCGTTCCCCATCCCGGGGTAGGACTGGTGCCAGTTCGTGCCCTGAAGCTGGACGCGCTGGCCGTTCAGCAAGAAGCCTCTCTGCGGGTCGAACTTGAACCAGCGAAACCCGAGCGGATTCCGGACGGCATCGATCGTGGCGGAGCCGTCGCGCAGGGCTGTCCGAATGGCATATAAGCTCGGCGAATCGGGCGACCACAACAGCGGCCGTTCCACCGTACCAACAGCGGCGACGGATGCCGTCGTGTTCGCGGCCAGCGCTACCGGCGCGGAGATCGAGCGAACAACGCGACCCTGCGGATCGACTATCTCGTGCACCACACTCAACTGCCGGGCCTGGGGCGTGGTGTTTCTAATCTCCGCAGTCAGCGCTAGTTCGGCGGATTCGCGGCTCACCGACGGAGTCTTCCAAACGACGCTTGAGAGGTAGATCGGATCGGAGACGCGCAGCCAGACATCCCTGTAGATCCCGCCGTAAAAACAGTAGTCTGTTTTCACCGTGGGCGGGATGGTGTCGTGAAACAGGTTGTCCACCTTCACGGTGAGAACATTGTCCGCCGCGGGCCGCAGGCGATCCGTAATGTCGAATTCAAAGCCCGTATAACCGCCATTGTGCCGGCCCAGGTAAGCGCCGTTGAGCCAGAACTCGGCCACTTGGTTGGCGCCCTCGAACTCCAGGAAAGCCCTTTTGCCTGTGGACCACTCGTCCATCCGAAAGTGTTTCCGGTACCAGCCGATACCGCGCCAGTATCCGGGTTTTTCGCCTGCCGCGTCATGCGCGTTCCAGGTATGCGGCAGACTCACCGGCTGCCATGGGGAATCGTCGTAGGCAGGATTCATGGCATCCCGGAAACGCGGCTCGATATCGCCGGCCAGACCATTCTGGCGCTCGAATGAGCCGAGTTCGCCGGTGCCATGCGATTGCCGCTGAAACAGCCATCCGGAGTCAAAATTCCGGCGGATTCTAACGGGTGTCTCAGCGCTGAGCAGACCGGCGATAACGAGCGCAACTAACAGGGGCAAGCGTTTCATGGATTGTTTGTGGGGCAGGCTCTCAGCCTGCGGCGGCCTCTCAGGCCGCCAGCGCGCGCCAGCGCGCATCTCACCGCCGGCCCGAAACCAGATCGCCAAATCCTGCCAGCAGTTCGTACTTGTCTTGCCAAGTAGTATACATAATCCCCGTGGCTCTCGGAGCGGCGTCCAACGCCTCCAGCCAGCCTTCGGGATTGCTCAAGTCGTCGGCGTCATAGTACGCGCCCGCAATGGTCTTGAATCCGCGCGACGAAAAGAATTCCAGGCTTTCGCGCCGCTTTTCGAACCACCAGCAAACCACTCCGACATCCTTGGGCAGGTATTCCCAGGTGCCGGTCAATGCGCCGTCCACCAGATAGTATTGCGCCTGGGAGTTGTGATTCGGGTCGAACATATCGGACCACACCAGCACCTCGGCCGTGGGGTTGACGGCGCGTATCTGGCCATACAGACTCTTGATTGTGTCTCCCAAGATGGCGGAGGCTGCCATGTGCCGCCGCCGGCACCGGTCGCAGCGGTTAAACAACCGGACCTCGTCCACGGACAGGAAATAGCGCTTGGGCGCAAGGTACTTCTCGATGAGCGGAAACTGCTGTTTCCATATCTCGTAAACCTTCGGTTCGGAGGGACAGGCCGAAACCTGGTCGTTGTAAATGGTGGTGCCGTGATAATAGTCCACCCGCAGTCGCGTGCCGCTCCGAATTCGACCGCCCGGCAGCAGGTGAATGACGGGCATCTCGTGGGCCCATTTGAAATCCAGTAATGGATCCGAGATCGCAGCGAAGTCGCGGCCCTCCTGGTACACGGTTTGGGTCTTGTCGTCGCGCACCTCCAGGGGTGCGCCGTCGCGGCGGATTACATTCATCAGGCCGACTTCTTCCAGTTCCACGTCGTCAACCCAGACCTTGCCTGCCAGCCCTTCGAAAACGCCGACATTCAGATCGATGCGGTCGGCATACCAGCTATTGAAAGCCGTCGAGACCTGCGTCCAATCCGATGTGGCGCCGAGTCGCGGCTCGAAAGGGCTCAGGTCGCGATGGTCCGCGGTATAGGCCTTGATACTGAACAGCGATGCCGGCGCCGCGCCTTCTGTCTTCACCCAGGCCCGGACGCGGTAGCACCGGTTCGGCGTTACCCGGATCTGCTGCACCAGGCGCACGTTCTCTTCTTGGGCGCCGCCGAAGTTTTCGATGCGCAAGGACGCCTTTCCCCAGTGGAAAACATGGGTGTCCACAAATGTTTTTACGCCCGGCTGGTCCTGCGTGGAAAAGTCCTTGATGGTGTTGCCGTTGAATTGTTCGAAGCCGCCATTGAGCAGCCGGGCGGGCGATTCGGCGCGGAAGCGTGCCTCGGTTTGGCCGGCCACGAATAGCGCGCCTTGCACGAGCATGCCTTCGGCCAGATTCTTGTCGTGGCTCAGGATTGCGCCGCCGTAGCCGGTACCGAATCCCAATGGGATGATCTCAAGACGATCGCTGTCGGCTATTTCCTTCACCTGCTTCAGCCGGTCATAGTATGCGGGCGTGCCCAGGCTGATCCGGTCCATGCCCGCCAAAACGATGCCGGTCAGACCGTGCTCCGACGCGGTGCGCGCGATATTCCGTATACCTTCCACGTCGCGGTCCGAATCAAAGGACCGGCTCACATAGACCCAGCGGTCGGGATAGATCTTCTTGCCGGCCCATGCGAACAGCGCGCCGCCAATCGCCAGCAGCGCAAGAACAGCGAGAATTCGTTTCATCATTTCAACTCGGCCAACGCCTCGCGCACCTTGGGGATCTCCGCCTGATATTGGCGGGGCGGCGCTTTCGCCAAAAACTGTTCGAAGCTGGTGCGCGCGCGCGCGTTTTCGCCCACCATCTTGTAAAGCAGGCCGAGATTCAGATACGCCTCCACCAGGTCCGGATCGAGTTCCACCGCCTTTTCGAAATAGCCGCGTGCGGCGGTCCCATTGCTCCGTTGGATTTCGAGCACGCCGAGTCCGTTCTGGGCGGCGGCGTTGGACGGCTCAATGGCCACGATGCCTTTCAGGACACGCTCCGCATCAGCCAGCCGCCCCAGCTCCAGGTAAGCGGTCGCAAGATTGGCCTCGGTCGCCACGTCGGCGGGATTCATTCGGACCGACTGCTCGTACTCGGGGATCGCTTCCGCTTTCCTTCCGGCGCGCACCAGCAAATCGCCCAGGCGCGAGCGCAGCCGCCCGTTGTCGACGCCGTTTTTGAGCGCCGCCCGGTACAGCTTCATGGCGTCGTCAAAGCGGCCCGACTTCTCCAATTTCGCGCCGAGAGAATGGTACAGCAGCGGGTTGGAGGGATCCATGCGAACCGCCTGCTGCAGTAACTCGATCCGGCGCGGCGCCGACAGCCCGGACTGCGGTTGCTCGGCGGCGTCCATCAGCTTCAGGATGCCCACGCGATCCTTGGGATCGGCCCCCTGGCCGTTCAGACTGTAAGAGCGCGAGGTGAAGCCCGAAGTGTACCCCAGGGATTTCAGTTGCGCCAGCGTGCGCTCATCCATGGGGGTCGTCTCGACCTTCTCCGAACCCGCCGAGCGGCTGGCCGTGACCAGTTGCGCTTCCAGTTTGCGAACCTCGTAGGGATGCTCCGCCAGCACGTTGTTGGTTTCCTTCGGATCCCGGCTGAGATCGTAAAGCTCCGGCCTGGGCGCCCGAATGTACTTCCATTGATTGGTGCGGATGGCGCGCAGCTCGGCCCATCCCATATTGATTTTTGGAAACAGCGTTTCGGCGTACGAAACGGCCGTGCCGGCATCCTTTCCGCTAAACAGCGGAATAAGGCTGGCGCCATCGACACCCCCCGGCGGCGGACTGCCCATCAACTCCAGGATGGTGGGCAGGAGATCGATGGTGCGGGCTTGCTGTGTCACCCGTAGCCCGGACTGAACTCCTGGGCCGGAGAGCAGGAAAGCAATGCGCAGCGTCGCATCGTAAAGAAACACTCCATGGGAAAACTCTCCATGTTCGCCCAGGCTCTCACCGTGGTCCGAGAGCACGGCCACGAGTGTCTTTTCCGGCGGCGATTTGCGTCTGAGGCTCTCCATCAGGCGTCCCAGTTCGCGATCGGCGTAGGCGATCTCGCCATCGTAAGGGCGGTCCTTGTATTGCTCGCGGAAGGGAGACGGCGGATCGTAGGGCGTGTGCGGGTCGTAGAGGTGCACCCACAGGAAAAAGGGCTTGTCGCTCCGGCTGTCCAGCCACGCGACGGCCCGGTCCACGGTGTCGCCCGCGCGGCGTTCGGCGTCCTCCAGAAATTCCTGCCGATTGCCCGGCTGCGGCATCTGATCGTCGTAAACGGCGAAACCGTGGTCGAACCCAAACCGCTTTTTCAGCACTGCCGAACTGATGAAGGCCGCCGTGTCCCAACCCTTCTCTTGCAGAAGGCTGGCGAGAGTCGGCGTGGACGGAGAAAGGATGAATCCTCCGGTATCCCGCACTTTATGGTTGGGCGGGTTGAGCCCCGTGAAGATGCTGGCATGCGAAGGCGGAGTTAGCGGGGTCTGGGTCACGCCGTTCTCGAACAGAACGCCGCTGTGCGCGATGCCGTCGAGCGTGGGCGTTTGAATCTTGTCGTAGCCATAGCAATGCAAATGATCGGGACGGAGCGTGTCGATGGTGATAACCACGACATTGTACGGGTGCCAGGACTTGGGAGCCGACTCGCGCGGGCGTTGGCACGAGACCATTGCGCCGAGAGCGCACCAACAGCACAACAGCGCACCCAGGTGAAGGGACACACGGCGAGGCATGGATACCTAAGGATACATCCGAAGAAGAAGGGCGGAACGCGCCCCTGTGGGGACGCGCTCCGCTCAACGCATTTGACGCGCAATCAGAACGTCAGGCGCAGTGCCAATTGAACCTCTCGCGGGCCATTCAGGTTATCCTGCTGGGGACTCGTGATCTGGCCGAACGTCGGGTCCCCAACTGTGGTATCGGGGTTGCCGAGTCCGGCTCGATTGAAGGCATTGAACGCGTCGCACCGGAACTCGATATACCTGTTCTCGCCGAATGGGAACCGCTTGAATATGCCAAAGTTCTCAATCGCATAGTAAGGGCCTCGCAGGTTTCCGAAGTAGCGCGGAGAGTTGCCCAGCGCTAAAACTACGCCATTCGCCGTCGTCGGTGGGTTCACGAAGGCGTTCGGATTGAGGTACTGCATGCCGGTCCCGGTGGCATAATCGAGATTCCCGGATACTTGTTTCAGGGGCTGACCGGGCACCACGTCGGCGCGTATGGTGCCATTGAACATATACGAGCTGGTATCGATACTCGTGCCGATCGAAAGCGGATCGCCGGAATAGTACTGCTGGTTGGCCGTAATGGTCCAACCGCCGATAATCTGGTTCACCACCCCGCCCCTGTTCAGGAGCGGGTGGCCTTTGCCGAAAGGTAACTCGTATATCCAGGTCAGACGCAGTTGCTGGGGGTGGTCGAAGGCCGCCACCGATTTCTCCAGCCCTCGGTTATACACGTCCTGGGAAGTTCCGCCGTAGTAGATGTTGGCGCTATCGGTGTTAGTGAGGGTCTTCTGGAACGCATAGCTGATCACGAACCCGAGCCCTTTGTTGAGGCGGTGCGTGGCCATCACCTGTAGCGCATTGTAGTTGGATTTCCCGACATAGGCGAAGTGATTGACTACCCCGCCGCCCTGGTATTGCGGATAGGGCAGCAGGGCCTGGGCGACTGTGCCAGTAAAGCCGGCATAGGGCAGCGGGATATTTGGGGCGCAGGAAGTGGGCCCGCAGTTGTTCAGCAGCGTATCGCCCAGGGACAGGTAGTTCGGGTTGAGCTGGTTCATGTTCGCGAAGTTGCCCGCGCTCAGCCGGCTACCCCGGTCGCCGACGTAGGAGGCCTGGATGACCGTCGCTTGCTTGAGCAGGTACTGCAGGCTAAAGGTGTAGTTTTGCGCGTAGGGTTGCCGGGCTGAGTTTCGGGCGGTGTACGAAATAGAGCTTCCGTTATCCAGCGTCGGATCCTTGTCCGGCAGCGCATGGGGATAAGCCGGAAAGCCGCTATCCCAGTTAAAGACCGGGTTCATGACGGTGGGAGCGAAGTTGTTGTTGCCGTAGTAGCCGTCGATGGTGGCCTCTCCGAAGGAATTAGCGATGGGCGGCGTGTACATCAAACCGTAGCCGCCACGCAACACAAATTTCTGGCTGATCGCATAAGCGAACCCGGCACGCGGGCCGATCTCGCCGTAATAGGTATTCTGCCAGGACTTGCGGCCTGTATCGCTCAGGAAAGTCAACGCCCCGGGGTAGCCTCCGGCGCCTGGATTGGGCGTGGTGGGGCTGAAGGTTGAGGAGATGCCGTGGACTTCAGATTCCCCTCCCACGATGTCCCAGCGCAAGCCGAGATTGAGCGTGAGACGTTTGCTCACCTTCCAGTCGTCGGCCACGTAAAAGGCCGGGTTCCAGGTATCGGTCTTGGTGGTCTTGATGTATTGCACGGGCAGACTGGCACTGCCAACGCCGCCCAGCAGGAAACTGGCATAGGAATAGCCGGTAGTACCCAAATTGTTCGGGTCGGCAGTCTCTGCGGCACGGAAGGTAAAGGTGCCCGAAGCGCCCCAGTTCCAGGGCTCGACGTAGAAATATTTCCGGACCTCAACGCCCCACTTGATCGCGTGGGCGCCGTGGATCCAGGTGGTGTCGTTGGCGACGATGTAGCTGCCGTTCGGCGAGTCGCCGTAAGTGTTGTTCCCCATTTCGGTGATGGAGCCGCCTTGCGCGGTTGTCCCGCTGAAAATGATGTCCGGGAACGTCAGATTCTGGACGCCGGTCAGGCCGAGTTTAGTCGGCCAATCCTGCCCATACGAGGCGGAGACATGGTCGTTGTCGAAGTTATTGTACCCGGCGGCGAAGTGGTTGAGCAGGGTCGGAGTGATGGTCCAGTCATAGCCGAGACGGATCATGGTGCCGTAAACGGACTGCAAGGCAAAGCCGGTGCTGCCGTCGCCAGGCACCGGCGCATATCCCCTGCCGCCGCCGTTGTAACGTATCCGGGCGTTGTCGCTCCAGTAGAACGACAACTTCTGCTTGTCGGTGATGGTCTGGTCGAACTTCCCGGTGAAGGTGTTCAGGTTGAATATCGGTTGGTTGCTAATTCCGCGAAGGTTGTGGTAATCGCCCGGCAGCGTCGGGTCTGGGGTCGGCGCGAGCTTGATAACATTCTCCGAGACCTTGCTGATGTCGGTCGAAGGAATGACGTTCCCGGGAAAAGGAGTGCGGCTTGCACTGCCATCCGGATTTTGGACCGTGCTGCTGGGATCGAAGATCGCCTGGGGCAGCGCCGAAAAATCGCCCGCCTCGAAGGCCGTGGTAGGCACCGTCCGATACCCGCTAATCTGGCCATTGCGCTTGCGGTCGCCTTCGTAACTGAAGAACCAGAAGCTCCGGTTCTTGCCGTTATATATCTTCGGTATCCACAGGGGTCCGCCGACGGCGGTGCCGAAGCTGTTTTGCTTGAACGGCGACTTCGCGGCGCCGATGGCGTTGTTATCGAAGCTGTTGGCGCCCAGGTCGTCGTTGATGAAATAGTCGTAGGCAGTGCCGTGCAGTTCATTGGTGCCGGACTTGACGTTGTAGTTCGCAACCGCGGTCAAGCCGCCTCCGTAGGATGCATTCAGACTTCCGGTCTGCAGGCGGAATTCGCTGATGGCGTCCACGCTGGGTTGGAACTCGGACGAACTGCCGGAGATGTCTGCGCGCCCGATCGAGATGCCTTCGATGTAGACCTCGTGCGAGCCGGTGGGTGAGCCGTTGATGCTACCCAGGTACGTGTCGCCGGCGGTCCCAGGCAGAACATTGAAGATGAAATTCCCAATCTGGCGCTGGCCGTCGTCGTCGCTGCTGATCGCCCATTCGTGGTAATCCGTGGCGGAGACGCTGTAGCCGAGTTCCGAGCTGGACGACTCCAACCTGGGGGCATCGGCGCTCACGGTGATGCTCTCGGTCGCGGCGCCCAGTTGCAATTTTATGTCCGCCGTCACAACCGACGCCACGGAGACCACCACCGGCCCCACGACCGCGGTCTTGAATCCCGTCAAGCCGGCCGAGATCCTGTAATCGCCGGGCTGCAAGTACTCAATGTGGTACACGCCCGACGACGTGCTGACGCCCTTGGAAACAGTGTTGGTCGTCAAATGCGTGGCCGTTACTTCCACATTGGGAACCACAGCGCCGCTGGCGTCTGTGATTTGGCCTGTGATGCTGCCGCGATCGCCCTGCGCGAAAGCCGACGCGGCCAAGCACACGAGCGCAATCAAAAGTACTGAGAGCGAGAATCTAGGCTTCATAATAATCTCCCTTCGCCTGAACTACCGATGGATCTGGACCGGCGTTCCAGTCACCTTACCTTTCTCCGATTCCGCTGCTGAGCAGTTCCTGGCCGTTGTGCACCATCGGCTCTACGTAGCGGAACCCTCAACTGCGCTCCCGAAATTCGGGGGGGGCGTCCGCCGCGGACTGCTAGGGCTTCCCATTACAATGAACAATAACAGGTTTTCAGGTATTTTTCCTGTATACTGGACGGAATTCTTTGGGCCCCCGGTTTTCGGACTGTCCAGTACACTCCGTGGAACGATCGCAACCCTGGCTTGGCATTCGCCCGCCGCTACACAGCCCGGTGGTCTGGTTCGACGACGCTGTTCAGATACGGCAGGTGCGAACACCGGCAGGGCACCCCGCCTTCCGCTCCGGAGCGGGCGGTCCGGGCGGGCGGAGCAGTTTCTTCCCCGGCCGGCGCCCATGGGTAGCGTCCCAAAGCCGCGTGAATGGGGCCGTTCTGAAGTCCGGCAGTGGGTCACCCTGAAGTAGCCCACTACCGGAATCCGCGTCGGTGAACCAAACCGCTGGGCATAAATATATTTGCCTGATCTACTAGACATACTGGACAGCACGGCACTTCAGAAGTTCGCAATCGTTATCGAAAACAGCGCGTTTTCTGCCCTCTCGGAAGAGCCGCGCGCGGAGTTCGGCGGCACGGCTCTAAGCGCGGCTGGTAACTGTCTCGTCGCCCAAGTGAGCATGCCAAGGGAAATCGGCAAAAAGCCTTAACAGATTGCAATATCCCGGCAAAGACAATACTACCGAATATAGGCGGTCCGGAATGTGCCACGTCCATTCGAGGAAGGATGAGTATGTGAGGCCAACGGACAAATAGCGCATCACCGGAGTCCGCGTCACTCAAGTCCGTCTCCCCCTAACCCGCTGAAAACAAAAGCGACACACAGCCAGTCCGACCGGCCTCAAGAAACTCCCGTGCTATTCTGATGTCGGAGTGCGTCCTGAAAGGACGCGTTGTTCTAGCAGGTGCAAGTCCTGACTTGGGCGGGGCGACGTAGCCCGCTCGGGGTTCTGATTCGATATGCCGACGATTTCGTGGTGATGTGCAAAGCGGAATCGCAGGCCAGGGAAGGGCTCCGGCGGATCGGGCTGGTCATGGATCGGCTCGGTCTGACGCTGCATCCGGCGAAGACGCGGCTGGTGGATTTGAGGCGCGGGAGGGAGAGCTTTGTATTCCTGGGATGCACGATTCGCAAGAGGCGGAGCATCCAGCGGAATCCCCGTTGGCATTTCATGCAGCGGTGGCCCAGTCCGAAGGCGATGCAGAAACTCCAGGAACGCGTGCGAGAGTTGACCAGCAAGCGGCACAGCGGGCAGGACGTCAAGCAGATTATCGCGAAGCTGACGCCCGTGCTTCGTGGCTGGGGAAATTATTTCCGGACGGGCAACGCCTACCGGGAGTTCAACCGAATGGACGCGTACGTATACCGTAGCCTGATGCGCTGGCACTATCGGCGAGGCGGGCAGCGGCAGACGAAGCGGCAGTTCCTCTCCAGCGCTCAGCTATGTGGGATGGGTTTGTTTAAGTTGCGCAGCATTGTGCGCTACCCGGCGCAAGCCCCACCCAGAAGATCATCGGTAAGCCGTGTGCCGGAAAACGGCACGCACGGTTTGAAAGGGGGCTATGGAAACGGGCCGACTACAGTCGCTACCGCGCCATAGCCTACCAACGCAAAGAATATCCACGTCTCCGAAAAGGCTCTCCGCACTCGCCGCAAGGTGTTCTGCCGGGAACCCCCTCGTTCTTTGACAATCTTCATCGCAGTCGGCGGCGATTCCGGCCAGCCACTCGCCTCCAACGCAACAAATGCAACCGGATGCAACACGAAATCGAAAAACCCCCACCGTGTAACGAGCTGGGCGGGAGCGAGGCTTGGCAGGCCAACTCGGCTTGAACCAGTCGCAAGGACGCAACGAAGCCCAACACAAATCACAAAAACGGCCACGCCGTAACAGCGCTCAGGTACCGCAGCCCCACCATCGCACATTACGAAGCGAACCCAAATCCCCCAACCACGCAATGTCATGCCAAACTTCAGCTAATCCTGGCAACCATAACAAAAAAATACAATTAATACCTCCAATTTTAACAATTGGTTTCGGGTGGCACATTTCGCGTGGCCGCCACTACGTGCACAAAAGCGCCCTGTTTTGCATAATCTTGCACAACGAAAACACCCCAGGATCAGGACGGCCTACCGCTCTAAGGACCCTCCCTTCCCGCTCAATCCCGGCGTGCCCCACCGGCCACAGCCCTACTCCGCCCGGTCCTTAGCCCTCGCATCCTGGACGGTCTGCCACGGCATGTTCTCCGGTGCATCCGCTCCGCGCGCCCTTAATCGTGCGGCCCGCTGCGGGTGTACCAGCATGAACCGCAGGCAGGCAACAGGGACGCAAGCAGCAGGGCCGGGGCTAAGTTTCCCTTCACGCGACTTTAGGACAGCATCCGCCCATGCGATATACTCGGGCCATGCAAACCAAATGTGGGTCGCTCAGCGCGTTCGCATTGCGCGCACCGGCGCAGGTCCATCTGGCGCTCGCGCATTTTTCGGCGGCGGCCGATGGCCTACCAGCCGGGCGTAGGCGCGGAAAGCGCCCTACGAACGAAAAGCAAATAGGCCGGATGGTGTTTGCGTAGACTATGCCAAATAACTACATCCTGGTAGTCCTCGACAGTTGCCGCTACGACTCATTCATGCGCGCCCGGCCGAAGACAATGAAGAAGCTCGGCAAGGTGGAGCGCCGCTGGTCGTACGCCTCCTGGACGTCGCCCTCGCACTACAATCTGCTGATCGGGCTGATGCCCCACCTGAGCCCGAAGCACGTGTACGCGTCGGAATACTATAAGAAGGATTTCCTGCAATTCAACGAACGTCTGGGCTGCCGTGACATTCAGTTCAGGTCCCTCGTGCCGCGGCTATACCTGCCGGTATTTCTGAACGAGACCCTGGGATACCGCACGCATGCCATGGTCTCCCTGCCGGTGCTCAATCCCAAGACAGTGCTGAACCAGGGATTCGACAGCTACAAGCTGATGGACCAACATAACGACATGCGCGCGATGGTGAGGCAGCTCAAGTTCTCCGCCGACCGGCCTTCATTTTACCTGTTGAATGTCGGCGAGACGCACTACCCTTACGCCTTGCCGGACGAGCCCGAGGATCAATGGCCGCGCATCAGCGGCGTGCATGGAGTATTCAAGCACCTTGACGACCTGGTGGTTGGCGGCAAGCTGCGGAAGAGCAAAGAAAAGTTCTTCGACGATGCCAAGATGGAAGAGCTCCGGAAGCGCCAGGTCCGGGCCGTCGGGTATCTGGACAAAGTGGTGGAGGAACTGTTCGATGTGGTTCCCAAGAACACCTACATCACGATTACGGCGGATCACGGGGAGTTGTTTGGTGAGGATGGATATTTCGGACACGGTCCCATACATCACGAAAAAGTGTGGGAGGTGCCGTTTGTGGAAGGCAAGATTCGATAAGGAGTTACACTGCGGTAGGCTCATGCCGAAAATCAGAGTTATGACTCGCGTCAACGCGCTCGTCGTGGCGCTCCTGACCCTGGCCTGCACGGCCACAGCCGCCCGTCCCGGCGACTTCCGCGTAATCGGACCCGGTGGAGGCGGCGCCATGTTCAATCCCACCATCAGCCCGCACGATTCCCGGACCGTGCTGGTCTCATGCGATATGACCGGCGCCTACATCACCCACGATGGCGGCAGTTCGTGGCGCATGTTCAACCTGCGGGGGACGGTGCGCTTCTTCGCGTTCGATCCGAAGCAGGCCAAGACGATCTATGCGGGAGTCCACGGATTGTGGCGCAGCACGGATGACGGGGAATCCTGGAACCTGGTCTGGCCCAAACCCGCGACAATTCAGGCCGTCCAGATGAATTCCGATCATGCCGACGAGCAGATTGTCGCGAAGCCCGACCCGCTGGGTGAAATCGTGGCGCTGGCCATCGATCCGGGAGACTCGCGAACGCTGTTCGCGGCGGGCCGCACGGGTCAGGACGCGGCCCTGTTTGTGTCGCACGATTCCGGCGCAACGTGGCGCGAGCAGGCGCGCTTGCCGGAAGCTCCGCAGCGCATCTGGGCGCGTGGGAGAACGGTATTCAGCGCCGGCCCGCATGGCGTCGCGGAAGTGCTTGGCGGCCAGGTATCGACGCATCCGGCGCCGGCAGGTGTCACTTTCACGGATGTGTCGGGCGGGTTTCCGCCGACTGGCGCTCCGGTGTTTTATGGCGTAGCGGAGCGGGGCGGGTTCGTGTCGCGGGATGGCGGCGCGTCGTGGATCGCGATCCAACTGCCGGGCAGAGCTGCAATGCGAGCCGTGGCAACCAGCCTGAATCATCCGGAAACCGCTTATCTCTCATACGGACAACTGAAGCTCGAGGGCAGCACCTGGCTCGGCGTGGCGCGCACCAACGACACGGGCGGCACGTGGAGCCTGGTCTGGAAAGAGGCGGACAAGGCCGCGCCCAACGTGCGCGACGCCTGGATCACCGAGAGCCTGGGACCCGGTTGGGGTGAGAATCCGCTGGCGCTGGGTGTCGCCGACCAGGATCCAAAAATGTGCTACGGAACGGATTTCGGTCGCACCATGCGCACCGTGGATGGCGGCGAAACCTGGGATGGCGTCTACAGCCGGCGCGTGCCGGGCGGCGATTGGACTACCACGGGGCTTGACGTCACCACGAATTACGGCATACACTTCGATCCGCTCGATCCCAAGCGCTGGTTCATTACCTACACGGATATCGGACTCTTCCGCAGCGAAGACAGCGGCCGCTCCTGGACGCGCTCGGTGGACGGCGTGCCGCGTGACTGGACCAACACGACCTACTGGGTCGAATTCGATCCGGAAGTCCGCGGGCGCATGTGGGGCGTCATGAGTTACACGCACGATCTGCCGCGGCCGAAGATGTGGCGGCGTACGTCCGTGTTGTCGTACAAGGGCGGCGTGTGCCGCAGCGACGATGGCGGCCGCACGTGGAAGGTGTCGCATGCCGGTATGCCGGAGACGGCGCCCACGCACATCCTGTTGGACCGGCGGAGCCCCCAGAACGCGCGCGTGCTGTATGTGGCGGCGTTTGGCCGCGGCGTCTATAAGAGCGCCGACGGCGGGCAGACCTGGCAGGCGAAGAACACCGGCATCGCGCAGAAGGATCCGTTCGCGTGGCGGCTGGCGCAGGGCGCGGACGGTACTCTGTATGTGTTGCTGGCCCGGCGCAGCGAGAACGGCAGCATTGGGGATGCCGGCGATGGCGCTGTCTACAAATCGGCGGATGGCGCGGATACGTGGTCGCCCGTGGCACTGCCGGCTGGCGTTAACGGGCCGAACGGGCTGGCCATCGATCCGCGCGATCCGCGGCGGATGTACCTCGCCGCATGGGCGCGCGCCACCGGTACGCACGGCGAGGGCGGAGGCATTTACCTTACCGCCGATGGTGGAATGAGCTGGCAAGCGGTGCTCGATCGCGACCGCCATGTCTATGACGTGACCATCGATCCGCGCAACCCCGACCTGCTTTACGCAGCGGGTTTTGAATCCTCGGCGTGGCGCTCGACCGATCGCGGCGAGCACTGGACGCGCATCCCCGGCTTCAACTTCAAATGGGGACACCGCGTGATTCCCGACCCGGCAGATCCGGCGAAGGTTTACATCACGACCTTCGGCGGGAGCGTGTGGCACGGCCGGGTGGACGGTGCGGACCAGCCGGTCGATATTACGACGACCCAAATGCAGCCGGGAAGGTAAGCCATGCGAAACCGCCTTCGTGTGGGGCAGGCCCTTGGCCTGCGGCGGCCTCCCAGGCCGCCCGGCAGCGCCTTCAATCGCTTGCCGCGTCCGCCACGGACGCTCTTCACGCAACGGAATCAGCCTAATCAGAAAGCGTTTGCGGAGAAAACATCCCAAGGTTGGAAGGCTGGGCCGGGCGGCCTGGGAGGCCGCCGCAGGCCGAGGGCCTGCCCCACAAGCAACACCTTACATGAAACAGGAAATATGCCAAAGGTCATCGCGTTTCTCTTGTTCGCATCCGCCGGCGCGGCGCAGACTGTGGTGGTGCATCCCAAGCTGATCCACGATGTGCTGGTCAATCCGGGGATGGGCATTCAGACGTTTCAGCGCTACAACGGCGACGCGCTGAACTCGGCACTGAAATGGTCGGAAGAAGGTCCCACGAGTCCGCTGGCTGCGGCGGCGAAGCCGGAGTTTCCAGGCTCGACCATCGCCTATTGCCGCTGGTTCTGGGAAACTTTGGAGCCGGAACAGGGCCATGTGCGATGGGACATCATAGAGAACGCGCTGGCGGAAGCCCATCGGCACGGCCAGACGCTCGCGATACGCCTGATGCCCTACGACCAGAAGCATCCGCTGCCGGTGTGGTATCAAAAGTCGGGCGCCAAGCGCGCCAACGCCGCCGGTGCGCCAATCTGGGAGCCGGACTTCAGCGATCCACTGTATCTCAAGTTCTGGGGCGATCTGGTGAAGCAAGCCGGGCGGCGCTTTGACGGCCATCCCGATCTGGATACCGTGGACATCTCTTCGGTCGGTTATTGGGGGGAGGGCTGGAGCGACTACATGCCCGCCTTCCCGAATCAGAAGAAGCTGATCGATATCTGGTTCGATGCCTTTCCGGCAACGCGGCTGCTCATGAACTTCGATGAGCCGCAGGCGCTGGCTTATGGCACCGGACGCGGTGCGGGCTGGCGGCTCGACTGCCTCGGCGATCTGCGGCCGAAGTGGGCCCACATGCTGGATTTCTATCCCGAGCAGATCGCGCGCACCGGGATTCAGGATGTATGGAAGCGCGCGCCGGTGTCGCTCGAAACGTGCGGGGTGCCCGGCTCCTGGAAGCAGCAGGGCTGGGACGTGAACTACATCCTCGACGAGGCGCTACGCTGGCACGTGACTTCGGTAAACGTCAAGTCGAGCCCCATCCCGCCCGAGTTCGCCGCGGCTTTCGAAGACTTTGAACGGAAAATGGGATACCGCCTGGAGTTGCGGCGCATCGAGTATCCCGGATCGATAAGAAGCGGCAGCGCCGCGCCGGTCAAGATGTGGTGGGTCAACTCGGGCGTGGCCCCGTCATATCGCCCTTATTCGCTCGCCCTGGCGTTTGCGTCGGCCGGCGCGCAAGAAGCCGTTGACATTCCAGCCGATGTGCGCAAGTGGCTGCCGGGCGATGCGGTGGTGGAGGAAGACATCGACGTGCCTCGCCTGAAAGCCGGTGCATACCGCCTGCGCGTGGCGCTATTGGACCCGCGCACTCGCCAGCCCGCCATTCGGCTGGGAATCGAAGGCCGCGGCCAGGATGGTTGGTACGACCTGGGATCAATCTCTGTCGAGTGAACTACGCTTCCCCCCAACCGAGCAGGCGCGCGGCGTTGTCGTGGTACACCTTCTTCAAGATCGGGTCGGGCAGGCCGATCCCATAAATCCTCCAGCGCCCCTGCGGTGGCCTGCTGCTGGGCGCGTAGTCGAAGTATTCGTCCAGCGTCTCCAGCCATCGGAAGTAGATCTGGTACATGGCCGGCTTTAAGTCTTGTTGCGGCGTGCCCGCCTCGCTGGGCGCCGCATCGGTTCCAAACATGATGCGATCCTGATATTTCTCGAAGAAGGAGCGCGCCCGCCGCGGCTGGCGGCCGAGTTCTCCCAAGCGGGCCGCCGTCTCCACGTGCAGGTTGGGAAAGTCGTCGAGCCAACTGGAAACCTCATCGAGATTCTCGGGATGATTGGCAACGTGCAACCCTACGAACGTGGTCTTCGGATGGCGCCCGATCACGCGATTGCGCGCCGCCAACAGCTCCGCCTTGGATGGAAAATCCTTTCCATAGAAGGACCAACCAGGATGATGGCCCAGCTCTTCCCAGCGTTCGTTGAAGCGATCGATGGGCGTGAAGAAGGCGTCCGGATCCGAGGTGTGAATGAACACGGGGAGGTTCAATTGCCCCGCCGCGTCCCACATGGGGTCGAAGCGCGGATCGTCGACTTTGACCAGCGGCCCCGTTTTGACGTTCTCGCGAAGGTACAGTCCGAGCGTCTTCAGAACCTTGACACCCACGGCGCCGGCCTGTTTGCCGCGCGCGATTTCGTCCGCCTGCCATTGCGGGAAGTTGGGTTCGCGGAAGCGGTCGTAAGCAGGTTCGACGCAGTTGAAGAACCGGCCCTTGTAGCGCTCTTGCAAGTCTCTGACGTTCTGTTTCAGAAGATCGCCGAAGCCGCCCGTCAGGTTGACCATGGTGCGGATGTTGAGCGTATCCATCCAGCCCGCGATTGCATCGACTTGCCCGAAGGCCTTAGCCATCTCCGGCGAGCCCGCCGTCCGCCGCTTACCGAGAACGAACGACACGTGCGTATGCACGTCAATCACCGGGTACTTCGCCCGAGGCGTGGGATGCTGGGGAACCACCAGCATGCTCTTGGGCTCGAAATCCTCGAGCGCCAGGGTGGGCTTGGCCGGCGCCTGTGCGGGTTTTTGCGGCCAGGCTGGCTGGGACGCGATGGTAGCCGCGCCGGCGGTGCTACCCAGAAAGGTACGGCGCGAGGGCTTGGGGATCTTCATGATGGCCGATTTATACCACGCATTCACGGCACGCGTCGAACTCCCGGCAGACATTCTGACTTCTGTCTTCTGTCTTCTGTCTTCACCCCCGCTTCCTCACCGCGCTGATGGCTTTCAGGTAAACAGCGTTACTCGGGATAACTGGGCCGAAGCCGTTGATGAAGTCGGCATCGCCGCCGCGGAAACCGGTGGTGCCCTTGAGGCGCACGCTGGCGATGGTCTGGCCCAAGCGCGGGTTTGTCCATTCGTACGCAAAGAAGGTCACAGCCTTATCGCCGGCGCCACCCAGCGCGACGGGGTCGGCGGCGTAGCAGTAGTCCCTGGCCGAGGTTCGTGCAGCCCAGTTCCACTCCTGAATATTCACGCCGTAGCGGATGGGAATGGTGGTGACGAATCCATCGGCGTAGACCACCTCATACCAACCGAGCAGGTCGGCGGTGTCCTCCTGGTCGTAGATGAGCCGGTAGGATTCCTTGTTGGTCGCCGGCCGCGCAGCGGCGTGGAGGAAGATCAGGCTGGTGGCGTCGAGGCCGATGGCGATGTCACCGGACTCTTTCGGCAGTCCGGTTTTGCCTATGCCATCAGTGCCTACGACGACGACCGACTTGTTTACGCTGCCGGAGAGATCGAACGGAATATTGCCGAGCGAGACAGTACCGTTGTTCATCGCGGTCAGATCCACGCCGAGGGTCTTTTCCGTCAAACCGGCGTTGAAGCTGTTCGCGATGGAGACAGGTTCGATAGTGTGCTCGGTCCGGCTGGGCGGCTGCTGGCCACGGAAACGGATGCGAATGTCCGGCGCCATTTGCTGGACAAGAGTGGCCCGCCCATCGATAGCGTCGCCGTGCCACAGGGCTTGGGCACTGCTCAGCAGGTCTGCCAGCAGGTCCTTGCCGAAGCCGGCTTCGTTGGTCGCAAACCACGCCGAGGGCGCGCCGCCGAGAATCGAATTGCGGCGTATCCGCGCGGCGAAATTCTCCATTCCCGTTGTGAAGTTGCCGTAGACTTCTTCAAATCCCATTCCTTCGAGTTGCGCCTCGAAGCCCTCGGCTTGTTTCGCGTTCCATTCCGGGGGCGAGGCGGACCAGAACCAGTTAAAGATCAGGATGTCTTTCGGGATCAGCCGCGCGACCTGTTCGCGCGTCATACCGCCGGGGGCGTTGTAGGCGAAACCATCCGGCGCCTTCTTCTTCTGAAGCCCCACGCCGCGCACGCCTTCCAGCAGCATGTCGCCCCAGATGGCCATCCTGACGCCCTTTCGGGCGAGGTAGTCGTGGATCTTGCGCACGTCCTCTCCGTAGCGTTCGCGAATGTCCTTATCTCGGCAGAGGGGACAAAGGCCGACAGGTTGGAACAGCTCATCGTGCCCGGCATGCACCATGCGCGGCTTCAACAGGTCGATGTACTCGTCGTACACATCGAACAGCAGCTTGTAGCTCTCGGGATTCGAAGGGCAGTAAGTGTCGGGCCAGAGTTCGCCCGGCACCTCGGACAGTTCGGGGTGCGCCGATAGCAAGTAGTAGCTGTGCGTGAAGGACGGCAGTTCCGGAACGAACTCGATGTGGAACTGCCGGACATAGCGGGCCAGATCGGCGACTTCGTCTTTCTCCAGAAAGCCGCCATCGGCGGTGTCCTGGTGCGAGGAGTTGATTTCGATGTCGTGCGGCGCGCCGGGCGGATAGTTGCGGCGCCAATAGTTGGTTTCGTGGGAGAAGCGGACCCACGCGTTGTTGAGTTCGGGGTGCCGCTCGAACCGCATGGAGGCGTTCATTTCCACGATCAGCGTATTGTATTTGTAGAGCGCCAGGCTGTCGCGAACGAAGCGCTTGAAGAAGGGGATGTTGCCGCGCCCCGGCAGGTAGAGCTTGAAGCCGCGGAAGGGTTTTACGGGCCAGTCGCGGATGTCGTAACCGGCGAAGTGCAGAGCCCCGGCGCGCTCCACGGCCAACTGGCGCAGCGACTGCAGCCCGTAGAATGCGCCGCGGTCATCGCTGCCCGCCACAACGACGATCTCCGGGCTCGTACGAAGGATGTATCCCTCAGGCCCCGGGTTGCTGGCATCCACTTTCAGGGCATGGCCGGCGCAATACTCGGCGACCAAGGGGCTGGAGAAGGCTCCCATGACGATCAGCTTCCTGGCAGGATCAAGATGCTCCAGTCGCTCGATCTTCAGTCGCAAGTCGAAACGGTCGCCAAGTTCTTCAACCAGCATCCGCGCGAGGAATAAGTCCTGCTGCGAGGGAACGGCCGGGACGGCGATGACGCTGGTTTGATCCAAAACGAAGTCGCCCGCCACAGCAGACGATTCGCGTGGCGCCGGGAAGACGGGCGGCGACGCGGCGGCCGATGCCGGTGCGGCCAAGCCCGCCGCTGCAATGACGGCGCCAAGGCAGAGCACTGTTGAACGGTTCTTCACATCAGCTCCTTTTGCACAGTGGTGCCCGTCAAATTCCTTTGCGCCAGTCCGGGTCGGACTGCTTTTTCACATCGACGCGCAAAGCGCCGTCCGGTTCCAGTGGCTGCTCACAAGCCCACCGCACGGGGCGGCGTATTCCGCCCTTGATCTCGATCTCTGCGACCAGATCCACCGGGTGGCCTTCCAGTTCTCTGGGCAGCGGGAAGGCCGCTTGCCGTAGCTTGCCTGCGTACGGATGGCCGGCGTCGAGCGCGCCTCCGGCGACCTCCTTGCCATCGGGCGTCTTCACATGCACCCGTAGGACGCCCGGCACTCCCGCCACTCCGTCGTTGGCGAAGGCCACCACCAATTCGTTCGCCCCAACCCGTTTGCGCTGCCAGATCCAGGACGGCCTCACGCGATATCCCATGCGCTGGCCGAGCCTCGTAAAGCCGCGCGGAAAGCGCTCGTGATAGCGGGCCAGATTGTCGGCCTCCGTCCACAGAGACCAGTAATTGCCGCCCACGTCGAGAACGTGCAGCATGTAAACCTCGAGCATGTTCACGCCCGCGCGATCCGGCGGCAGATATCCGGGCGCCGCGCTGTCGTACTTGCGGAAATAGCCATCTTCCAAAATCGCCGCCAACCATGCCGGCCGGTTGGCGAATGACTCGATCTGTTCGGGTTCCTCCACCAGTATGCTGTCGGTGCGCAGCCAGGCTCCGGCGCGCACGCACATATCGACTACTTCGCGGTTCCCCACATTGCTGATATCCGGCTGCGTATTCACGGCCAGTTGCGCGCGGCGGAAGGAATCGAGCTGGAGCTGGGTCATGGACACCATGGTCCGTTCAGCGGTGGGATAGTCCGGAAACGGATTGGGCAACCCTCCGGTATGCGATTCGCCCCAGAAGCCGTACTGCATCAGATCGATCCACTCGATGAGGGGGTTGTCGTCGAACTTCGCAGCCAGCAGTTCGACCAGATCGCGAAAAGCTTTTTGAAACTCCGGATGGTCGTAGCGCGGTTCCCGGAACTTGAACGCGCCATACTCTTGGAGGCCGCCGATTTCGACGACCGGGACTTTGTCGCGCACAAAGTCGGGCATGGCGAGGTACTGCGGTTGGCCGACGGTGTTCGACAGCATCACACGGAACGCAACCCGGCGACCGTGCCGCTTGGCGGCGTCCAGAGTGAGATCCCATACCGGAGAGAGGTCCAGTCGTCCCGGGCGTTTTTGCACATCGCGCCAGTCGCAGCGGATGTAGAGAACGTCGACGAACGGGAGGCTCGCCATTTTTTCCACATGCCGATCAAGCGCCTCTCGCCCTGCGCGGACCGCCAGAGACGCTCCGCCCTCTTCCCACGTGTAGCCGACCAAGCCGAGGCCGAAGTTCGGCACTGCACGCTCGGAAGCCGTGGTCGCCGCGATCGTAAACCACCCCTCGTCCTGCTCGATGCCGAAGGGTCCCTGGTTGAGGCGGCCGGCGACTCGCGGCCCCGGTCCGAAATCGTAGCCGCCCCACAGATGCGTCGGCACATCGGCTCGCAACTCGCGACCCGCCGACGCAACGGCAGCGGCTTTCAACAGATCACGTCGTCGCATACGCAAGTACTTTACCGTAGCAGAGTCTCAAGTACACCAACGCGCAATCTGACCGGCTGGCGCGCGGCCTCGGCGATTTCATGGATCTTTGGGATCCCGCCGTGCACCGCCAACTACATCCGGAGAGCACCCGGGTGGCCCTGCGCAAGTTAATCGCGGACCAGGCACCGGGCCGCCAACGGCGTCGCGTCGGTGTTCCTCAACTCCGCGCCGGCGGGCAAAGGCGAGGGACGATAGCGTAGTTTGTTTCCGCTGTCTGCGCACTGCCGCTGCGCGCGGCGGCCGCATGCCGAAGGCGTTGAAGTAGAAGGATGCGACATTCACTTGGTTTGCAGTTGTCTGGTGTTCGCGCTCCGGGTGGCGCTCCTGCCATCCCCTGCCGCATCGCAGAGGCCGCTGCCCCAGGTGCGGCTGAGGGGCAACTACTTCCTGCGCAACGATCGGCCATTCGTCCCCGCGGGTGTGCATTGCGTGTCCGCCAAGGCCGCCATGCAGTGGCCCATGGAATGGGACGCGACGAGTGTGGAGGCCGATTTCCGGAAGATGCGCGACCAGCCTCAATCGTCCATCGACGTGCGCACGCGCTCGGCCACCTCGGCCGCATCGCGTCCTATGGCTGCTGGCATCGCGGCGCGTGGATCGTGCGGCTCAGCGGGCCGAAGCTCAAGCAGTAAACGGCACCCGCCGCCCTTCAAACCACGGAGACGGTGCCCACCGCGCTGCGCGCATCCCCATCCGCACACCGGCGGTCGCGGCGCCGGAACGGGCGGCCCATATCAGCATGCGCGAAGCGCGTTATGGCCCCCCGGCCCCACCGACCTCGGCCATCCGCGAAGTCATCGCCCGGCGCACCTGCGCTACGGACGTGCAGGATGCGCGCCGGCGTACCGGTGAAGTGGCCGCGCGCGGCGTCCCCGGAGCGGTGTGCCGGAACGTGCCGGCGGCGTCGAGTGTCTTGTGTGTCCGTGCGTCCATAACCACGTTTTACACAACGATTACCAGCTAATCGAACTGATGGCGGCGATCACGGCTCGTACGTTCGCGCCAACGTCTAACCCATCAGTGCCAGCATTATGATATGGACTCGTAGGAGCGAGCGCCAGACCACCGATCAACTTATTGCTGATGCTTGCGCAGCCAACTCCCTGGCCGCCACAGGTGAAATCACTGAATCCCACCATCGCCCAATCCAGCGGCCAGCATGTGGAATATACCTTGCTCGCGGTCCGACACGATGGCGCACTCAGAGATTTCATACCCGGAGGATAAGCAGGTGAACCGCCGGAATAGCCGAAGTAGTCCCCGACGTTGACCACTCCGCCGATTGTCACCGGCACTCCGTTCTTCGGCCAGTCAGCCATCGTCTGCCCGGCGTTGTCGCTGTTTGCAAACGGCTGGCCGTATTGAAAAGAATTCGTCCAAGTAAAACCAATATTGGTGTGCGGAGGCGCATCGGCAAAGATCATCGAAAATGGATTTGTATTCGTGGTGTTCAGAAATGTGTTGTGGTCGAACGTCTGATATTTGGTGTTTTGGACCGAGCCAACATAACCATTTGCGCCCCACGTCGGCCCAGAGATGTCGATGGCTACGTTATTACGGATAAGCCCACGCGACGTGTTTGTGTTCTGGGGTCCGTAGCCAGACCAACCGAATGGAGACCCAACTGACGGCCCATGCTCGAACAGGTTGTTTGTGACGGTGATGTCGTTACACACCTGAGCGGGGTTGCTGCTGATGCCGCAATTCCAAAGGAAAAACCCGGCTTGTCCCTCCGCAAAAGTTGTATCAAACCAGTTCGAGTCGAGAAGTATCCGCTGCCCCTGCTTAATCTCAAACCCGTTCTTTACGTCCCAGCATCCCCACGGGATAGACGGAATGCAACCCTCGTAATAAGGTACATTGGCTTGCGTGCCAGCACTGGTCGTGAGCGTCAATGTGGTCGCGGCGCTGGGTTTTGTGACGATGTAGTTCGCGCCGTTGATGACGACGTAAATGCCACCATTGCCCCACGCTGGATTGAACTGGCTACCGGAAATTAGGTTCACGGCAGTTCCGTTGGTTGAGACCACGCCAGAATACCTAACGGGGTTATTCCGCCAGTTCAACTGCTTCTTGATGTGGTTGAGCCGAATAGTCGCATCCGCCGGGGCTGGACAGGTCGGCTGCCCCCAAGGCCACAGGTATCCGGGAAAAGCAACCGTATAAGCCACCGCGCTAGATTTCATACCCGCGCTTGTGGTGAGCGTCAGGCCCGTGGGGGAGTTGACGGCCTGAATCGTATACTGAACGGAATTGATTGTCATGGGAGCACCCACCCATGAGTTCGCGGTTGTGCTTGTCGTAAATTGGGTTCCCGATGCCCATGTAACGTTATTGCCAGAAGTTGTCACGGTTCCGGAGTAAGTATTCCAGTTACCACACTGGGCTGAGAAGAACACATTCTCCCCGCTGGCCTCCAGGTAGTTCGCCGCAATCAGGATCGGGCCTGTATTATTGTTCGTGCTGACCGCATTGGTGTCCTGCCCCGTGTTAATGATTCCCCAGATGTTAGAATACATCAACGTCGCATAGGTTGCATTCAGATCGAGGCCCGCCTGCACAAACGCGCAATCGCCAGCCGTGGGTGAGCACGGGGCGGGATGAATAAGCACGCGATCAAAGGTGACGTAGGACGGCACTGCATAGGCGACTGGCGTGTAGCCTCCCATACCTACAATGGGATATACGTTGGTGGCGCTAGGCCCCAGCGTGAACTCGATCCCAGCGAAGTAGATACCCGACACGCCGTCTGAAATGCTTAAGGTGGTGCAACCGTTTGCGTCGCACTCAAGTGTTGGGACGCTAGCGGGCGTGGCTGACTGCGAGATCCCCTGGTACTGCGGCAAATTGGCGATATTGGAACTCACCACCAGCACTGGATTCGTGGGGCAGTATTGCGGCAGCACGCCCTGGTCCGTCCAGGTAATACGCCCGTCTATCGTGGTGCCGCCAGAATCGTTCCATGCCGGCACGGTAGATCCAGACGTGCCGCCAACGGTAACTAATTGCAGATGGTACGCTGGGTCCACAAACTGTTGCCCAGTCTTGAAGGCGGTGCTTGTCTGCCACCCGAAGGGGAGCGGGTTAGTCGGCCCGTAAACGAAAGTCCCCACGTAATGAACATTGGCCGGAACGATGATTTGCTCCCCGCACACCGCGGCCGAGAGTTTGGCTTGCAGATCAGATGCGGATCCGGATGCCACAGTTACAGTGCTCGTGGTGACGGGATATGGCGGTTGGTAACACTTCTGCGGCAATAGCGGCAGAGAGACACCGGGGACTCCGGCAAGCGCGGGCAGGCCGGTTGGCGCAGCAGAGCAGAGACCTGGTGCAGTATTCGGGGGGGTAGGTATTGGACAGCCTGGACACAACGATTTCGGGGGGCCTTGCGATCCTTGTGCTCCTGGTGGGCCTAGGGGTCCGAAACCGTAGCGCCTACTGGTCCGCCAGCTCCCCATCGGTTCTATCGGGCCAACAGACCCAGCGGGGTCTTGTGGGCCTGGCGGCACTATCGCACGAAGTGTGCAATCGCCTGCGGTCGGGCACACCAGGTTGACGCTCGGATCAAGCTGGGCCCTGATATATGAGGACGTACCGACCGGCCACGCAGGTATGCCGGATTGCGGCTGCCCCACAGCGGCGGTGACGAGCAGTAGGCTAACGAATAACGGGCGTACTATCCTCGGCTTCGATATCTCTAGCATTAGGCCGTCAAGCACCAGGCCCCACCGATCGCGTGTGAGCCACACTGAAAGACCTCGATCATTTTTCATCGCAATTCTCCATCTCGACTCGCGGAGCACGGCGTTTCTTGCAGGTGCGGGAGATCCCACGAAAGGCAATGGGAAGGCGTTTAGGGTCAATGATTGTCAAATGGTTCTCGAAGAGATCGCGGACAGGAATCATGCTGTCTCCCATCTTCTCCCAACGCATGGCACACTTCAACTACGGAGCCTACGACGTGAGCAGGACTTAAACTCTGAATGCAGCACTTTCATTGAGGTAATTGCGTGTACCGGAGCGTAGATCTGATATCTCATCTCCATTATCATTGCCCGTGCGTGCCGGAAGCACAGATCTTCGGTTAACTGATGGCCCTTCATGGAAGATGATTCCCCGGCGTGTAGCCGATTGCCCACGTCGTCGTGATCAACGCCGCGGTACGAGGAATGGCCGCGCGGCTGGCGCCCGACTAAAACCGGCGATCTGTCCGCCGCGCCGGCGTCGGGCGACGGCAACGCCGAAGACCGTTGCCACATGCTCATCGCCCGCCGCAAACCGCACCACAGGTGGACGCTGTGCGTTGGCATCCCGGCGAAGTTGCCGCCCAGCGAAGCTCCCGGATGCGGCGCCGGCACGGGCAGCGGGCATCAGGCATCAGGATGCGCGAAGCGCGTTATGGCACCTGAGCCCACCGCCGCGTTCACTGGGTCATTAACGTCGGCCGCCGCCTCTGCCGCCGCCGAAGCCCCCCGAAAATGTATGC
Source organism: Bryobacteraceae bacterium (assembly GCA_049520215.1). Taxonomy (GTDB): domain Bacteria; phylum Acidobacteriota; class Terriglobia; order Bryobacterales; family Bryobacteraceae; genus Bog-159. The sequence continues at coordinate 27,129 of JBEKPZ010000025.1, forward strand.
GGCATGCCGCCTTCGACCCGGGAGCCGAGACTGCGGTACTCATTCGACCGGGATTCGCCCAGCGAACGCGACTGGCGTTGCTCGTCGAGCCCTCTCTCGGGCTGGGACTTCGACCAGCTGCCGTCGTTGCCCTGACGGTACCAACTGTTTCCGCGATGCTCCCAAACCTGGCCGTCGCTGCCGGCGTAAATGTCGTGCGTTTGTCCACCCCGCGCAAGGCCCGCGCCGCCTTCCGGCCTGGCCGCCCGTGACACGACGGAATTACCTTGCCAGCGATTGTACACATTGGTGTTGTAGTGAAACCGCTCCGCGTCGCCGGGGTGCCATTGCGGATTCCAGTGGCCGCTGTAAATGCGATTTGCGTACCACTGATTGTGATACCACCAGTAGCCGCCAGACGGCCGCCAGAACCATCCGCCGCCCCAGTAGCCGAAGCCGAAACCGAAACCCCACGTCCAGGGCCAGCCGAACCAGTAGTCCCCAACCCATGGCGAATAATACCAGCCTGTGCCGAATACCACGGCGCCGTCCCACACGTATGCGCCCAAGTAGCCCGGCGTGTAGCCGTAATAGACTAAGTCCGGATCCGAGCCGTAGACATAGACATAGCGGTCATGGAACAGCGGACTGCTCGGCGGAATTTGGTAAATCTCCGCCGGAATGGTGTCGGCCACCACCCAAGGACCCACCGGCGCATCGCCCACGAACCATACGCCGTTGTGGCAACCGTAATAGCTCGCACCCACGTGGATCACGTCGCTGGAGGTGTTCACGGCGTACTCCATCGACGTGCCCTCGATGACCCGGAACTGCGGCGAACCGTCGTAGCGGACCTCGAACTTGGCCTCGGTGCGCCGCACTGCGGCGGTTTGCGGGATCTGATTGGCAATCACCGCCTCGCGGGCTTGCTCGGTCCCGGGAACGGATGCCAGCACGGCGCCCTTCGGACTGTCGGGAGGAATCTTCGCGAAATCCTGCGGAAGCTGGCTTCCCGGTACCCAAGTCCAGGGACCCTGGAACGACTTGGCTCGAAACCACCGGCCCGACAGAAGCACGTAGTAACCCTGCGTGGACACGTCCAGAAACATGTTGTTATCCGTGTTGGTGACGTAGAGCAACTTCGTTCTCGGAATGGGAGACATAGCGGGCGCGCCGCGGGTGACCAGCAATTCCGCCGGCGTGGTGCTGACGAAGACCGCCGGAAGCGCACCCGTCATTGGCGGCGGGCCGGGATCCTTGGAGTGGTCGTGAGGGTCTTTCTGCTCGGTCTCTTCGATCTGCGCTTTGGCCTGATCCAAGCCGGGCGGCGGATTCGGCGCGGCTGTCCAAGGCCCGTCCAGTGTGGATGCCGTCATCCAAATGCTATTTCCATCGAGATAGTAGCGGGAGGCGGCGGCGTCGTAGAGCAGCGTCGCCGGCGTGTTGATGACGCGTTGGAAGGATGTGCCTGGTAGGGCGCGCAGGACCGGCTGCCCGTCGACCATGATCAACGCCGCAGGCGTGGCGCTGTACAAGATCTTAGGCGGGTCGTTCTTCACCGGCACCGATTCGTTCTCGCCTTCAGCCTGGGTCATGGCCATGTCGGCCAGCAAGCGGTCGAGGGTGACCGTGCGCGGCCAATCCCGCAGGTTGCCGCGGATGGCGTGCTCCAGCTCGGATTCCTGCGATTTCGCCGCGGGGAAACTGACGGAGGACACCTTGAGGTTTTCCAGCATGACGATGCGGCTCTCTTTGTCGACATCGGTGCGGGCGGTCAGGGAAACGATGCCGTACATGGGCGTCGATCCGCCGGACCGGGTGACGGTGACGGCGGCGCGGGCTTCCAGACGGTCCTGCTTCCATTGATCGACCTGGGGCTGGTAGATGGTGACGTGCATGCCGTCGGCGTCCATTTCGCGGGGCCAGCGAAGGCCCTCGTCGGGGGGTGTCTGAGCCACCACGCACGTAACGGCGGCGGCCAGGAAGCAGAAAAGCGCCGCAAATCTTGAGGTTCGAGTCCGATTCGAGGGTTTCATCATGAGGGAATCGCTTTCTTGAGACCTTAATGAATTTATTGATGCGTGAACCACGAAATAAGTCTCACCCTTGACGAGGCTTTCGCCTGCGACCGCAAGAGCAACGGCGGTCCCCTCGGGAACCTCTCGGGCGCCAGAGACCTGGTGCTACTTGACACGTTTGCGAAGACGCCGTGGGTTTCGGGCGTCCGGAAGCGGTCACCGGAGGCGCAACTGCGCGACGGGCGCGCAGGCACACTGCTGCCTCGGCGTCCCGGTGAAGTGGCCGCGCGCCCCGTTGCTGGATTCACGACGCATCTCAAACTGGCGCCATCCGTCGGCCGGCGCCGCGCAATTGCAGCGCCTACCGCCTGGCGCACATACCCGTCCGCACGCCGCCGGTCGCGGTGACGGGCAACGGTCGGCCGGCGCCCGAACGGGCCCCGCGCAACGCCGCGGGCGCGCAGGCGTGCGGGCTGCGCGTCGGCGTCCCGGTGAAGTGACCGGCCGCCGACGTTCCTGGATGCTGGCGCCCTTCCGCGCGTCGCCCATCCCCATCCGCGCGCGGGCGGTCGCGGCGGCGGACCACGCGCGTGACATTGGGTGCGCTCCTTCCGGGCAGGCACGCCGGAAAACCACGCGTGCGTACGCACAGTTTCCCCAAAAGGGGGGATTGGCGTAATTTTCGGGGGGGGGCAAATAGTGTAAATACCATGAGTTGGCCCACCTAGTCGCCATCCACTGAGCCTGGTGGGGCAGGCGCTTTCGCCTGCCTTGCAAGACTGCAAAGCGATAGACTGGAGGGAGGTTCAATGAAGTAGTGAAGACCGGCAGTCCGGGTTTCATTCCACAAGGTAGCTGATCATGCAAGAGGAACAAATACGTGAAGCTCTGAATAAGCACTGGCACGCTTCGGCAGCCGGCGATGCAAACGGGGAACACAATATTTACGATGAAGATGCCATTTGTGACTATCCTCAGTCAGGCGAACGAATCCTCGGGCGAAGCAATTTGCAGGCCTTGCGGAGTCACCATCCAGGCAAGCCGGCGGGTTTCAACGTCAAGCGAATTCTCGGAAAAGGTGACCTCTGGATCACGGAATACACGATCACCTACCAGGGGCGGCCAGCGTACACAGTGAGCATTATGGAGTTCCGCAACGGTAAGGTCGTGCACGAGACACAGTATTTCGCCGATCCCTTCGAGGCGCCAGCCTGGCGGAGCCAATGGGTTCAACGGATCGATTGACGCCGCATTGAGGCGGGATTGAAGGTCCTCGACAACGCTGATTCGGACAACAGAGCCGGAGCGACGGATAGCGCTACGCTAAAATCCTCCTCATATGCGTCCAGTTTAGCTTCTGTTTCGTAGAAGTTAAGGTCCTCGAAACGGCGTGCGCCGATTGCGGGCGGGCGCGGATGCGCGAGCAATGGCAGCGCGCCCGCTGCCCGATCGAACACAGCGAGCTGCACGCGGTGCTGGCGGCGGCCGGGCCAAGACAAGGACGAGGAGCGTTTGCACGCCGGGGGAATGGCACGTGTCGCGTCTCCGTGCCAGATCCGTAGCCGATGGACAGCATTCGGCATCTGCCACGCGGCCAACGCCGTTCATCCGATTGTTAGCTATTCACCGACTACCAAAAAGATCATTGAGTCTGGCCGTGCGGCGGTGCTAGAGTTCGTAACAGATCGGTTTTCCCAGTGTCACAAAGAAAAACGACCATAGACTTCACTTACTAGGAGATAACCATGTTGAACGTTATGAAGCGGCTTTGGCAAGACGAGCAAGGCCAGGATTTGATCGAGTACACCTTATTGATGGCTTTCGTGGCGCTGGCGTCCGCCGCGCTATTCATCAACGCCGGGACGAGCGTCAGCAAAATCTGGCAAACGGCGAACAACCAATTGAGCACCGCTGCGGCCAGTGCTTCAAGCTAAAGCGTAGCGAGTGCAAACAGGGGCGCAGGTCCGGTCTTGGCCACCGGACGTGCGTGCCAAGTTAACGCGAAGCTACGGCGAACGCGGCCCACGTAGCAAACAAGCCGATAACCGCGCCGATCAGAATAGGGTAGCCCCACCGCCTGCCAGTGCCCCACGGTTGGGCATTCTGGCGAGTGCGTCGGTTTCCGTCCAGCATTTTGAGCGCCGCGCTCCTTGGAGCGCTTCCGCAATGGCGCACGTCAAGGCCCAGAGCCGTGTCAGGCGGTATTCAGAGCGCCGTGCCGATGGTCGCGGCTGCCGGACCAAGGGCGGCGGGCGCCGGATTCGGCTTCGACACGTATTATGTGCGAAGTGGCCGCCCGCCGACGCGGCCGGATCACCCGCACGAAAGTGGTGCGCCACCCAAAACTCGGCCCATTCGGGATGTGTGACAGCAGCTAGCGATATTAGTATTAGTAATTAACAGGCCTGCTGAGACCTTGCAGAGAAGCCAGGGATCGCTGCCATCACCACCTCGGGGGCGCGGCAAGATGATTTCTCATGCTGGCCGACCAGTGGCCAGTGGTCGCGATAGTGGGCGCCGCCGCCGTGGGGTGCTATTTCGGAGGGATGCTGGCGCGTTCGGGTGTCCGCGTGACACTGATCGGTCGCGCACGGCACACGGAAACGAATCGCGGGCCGTAGCGGCGGTCTATGACCGCCGGATTTCAGAATCAACAGCTTCAGCGGTCACAGGCTGCCGCTACGGCCGGACTTGTTCACACCTCGTGAGACGTAGGTTGAGCCTAAAATGCGCAGGAGATCTATCCGCTACCCCAGACTGGTTCTTGAACTTTAGGCTGCGCTCCCTGTCCGTGGCACGTCCAGCGTACGGGGTGGGTGCAGCCGACCGTCATTTCACGGCACCAGGGAGAACAGGCCTCCATCTCGTGAGGTCGTGCCGTAGAGCACGCCGCCATACAGGACCATCGGCGTACTCGGATTGCCTCCCACCATGGATGAGAACTGATACAGGTTGTGCTTGGTCCAGGGTTTTCCGGCAGCTTTGGGTGGCGACAGGGAGAATATCGTGCCCCACCCGTAGCCGGTAGTAGTATCGAGGGTCGTGCCATAAAGCACTCCCTGCGAGCTCATCACCACGCCCGAGAGCGGTTCGGTGCCTCCGGGCCCGGAATTGAAGTTGTAGATTGTTGTTTCCGTCCAGGCGGCGCCGGGCGAGGCAGGCGGCGTCAGGGAGAAGACCGTGCCGCCATCTTGATTGCCACCCTCCCAGGTAGTGCCGTATAGCGTTCCGTCGGGCCCGACAGTGAGAGAGCCGGTGGCGGCGCCGACGGAGGTATTCAGGTCTGCTTCCGTCCAGGAGCCTCCGGTGGTGGTGGGCGGTGTCAGTGAGAACACTGTGCCGGAAAAGGTGTCGCCATAACCATACAGGATGGGGAGGCCATGGCAAGCTTTGGGTGCGCTACCGATGGTCAAGCCCTGAAACGTTCCCGGTAGGATATAGTAATTGGCCGCGTAGATCACCGAATGGGTCCAGGACCCCGCTGGCTGGGAGGGCTGGTCGAGCATGAAAACCGTACTATTGGTGCTGTTATAGGCACCTGCGGTGACGCCGAAGAGAGTTCCATTGGCAGCCCTGGCCAGAGCGATGGGGTAGCTGGAATCGGCCGCACCGATGAAATTGTAAAGCACAGCTTCGGTCCAGACTCCACCTGGCGATCCGGGCGGCGTCAATGAGTATATCGTCCCCAGATTGGCGCTTCCGGCGGCGTTAGTGACTCCATAGAGCACAGGCTGACCGCTGGCCGTACTGGGGCCAACCACCAATTGGCCGAGTTGGGCGCTGAAGGCGCCGCCGGCGAACTGATAAAGTACCGTCTGTATCCAGGAGCCGCCCGGCGATGCCGGTGGTGTGTAAGATATGACTTCATTCGCGAGACTGTCGGCGACGTAAACGATGCCGTTCGAGTCGATGGCCACGAAGCCTTGGCTGGAGCCGATGAGGTTGAAAACAGGCGGGGTGGCTTGTGCCATGAGCGCCGCCGCCAACAGAGCGAGAACCCCCGCCGCCGTCTTCTTGTTAATCAGTTTGGTTGTCATAACGCTGTCCCTTTGAGTGTATGTGACGCCTTCACGGAGACCATGCTCGCCGAGATGCCGACTGCGAGCAGGGCGATCCTCTGGAATTGCGATCTTTTCGTAGTCATAGTGCTATTCTCCTTTTGTCCGTATCGCCGCTGGACCTTCCTGCATTCGGGCGGCGGTCCGGACGAACCGAAATCCATCCACCTGGTAATGCGTAGAACCGTGGAAGGATTTTCGGAAAATCCGCGGTGGATGCGTTTTATCAGCATGAGAGAGTCTATTACGTGTTCGCAAAATCGGAACACAAGTGTTCGCAAAATCCGAGCACGGCGGCGCAGAGACGTACGCCTGTGTGCCGGACTCGGTGCCACGGGTTGTCTATGACCGCGCGGTCGCCAGCCGGGAAGGTCTCCAAAGTGCGCCACTTGCTCGGCTGGGAGCCGCGCGTGCCGCTGGAAGAGGGATTGCGGTTCACACTCGACTACTCTCGCCCAACGTAAGCTGGTGAGCCCGCTTTCGGTGACCGCCGGAGGTGGGGGTGCGCCGTCACTCCGTCAACGCGAACACCGTTCCGGCGCCGTAAGCTCCGCCCAGGCTGGTCGTGCCATAGAGCACTCCGCCGCTGCCCATCAACAAACCTGTCGGACCAGAGCCATCGCTGCCGGTGAACGTGTGCAGCAGGATCTGGGTCCAGGCGCCGCCGGAAGTCGCGGGCGGCTGCAGGGCGTAGGCGGTTCCCATCAGAGAGGCCCCGCCGAATTGCGTGGTCCCAAAGAGCGTGCCATCTTCAGCTAATGTCAGGGGTCCCGGCCAAACGTTGCGAGTAGACACCAGCGGGAATTCCTGCAGCACCGCCTCGGTCCAAGCGCCGCCCGAAGATGCCGGGGGCGTCAGCGAGAAGATCGTGCCGCCATTGGAGCTTCCGCCATACCCCGTGCTGCCGTAGAGCACGCCATCGCCGCCAATTACAACACCCATGTATGGGTTCACGCCGTCGCTGGGATATCCGCCAAAGCTGTAAAGCGAAGCGTACGACCACGAGCCGCCCGGAGTGGCCGGTGGCGACAAGGCGAAGACCGCGCCATCGCCATTGCCGGCTCCATAATCGCCACCCTGGGAGGTTGTACCGTAGAGCACCAGGCCCTTACCAAGCACCACGTGCGTCTGGGTAGTGAAGTAGCCAGTGATTCCACCAGAGATCGCGTAGAGTGTTTTCTCTCCCCAGTGGCCGCCTGGGGACGCGGGGGGCTGGAGAGCGAATATCGTACCGCAGCATCCACCGTAGAGCACCCCGCCGGGGCTGATCACCAGGTCATCCGGTTCTCCACTTGAGGCGATGAGGCCACCGCCATACTCCGCCTTTGTCCATGGGCCCCCCGGCGATGCCGGCGGAGTCAACGAGAACACCGTGCCGGTTTCGTATTCCCCGCCGCGGGAGGTTGTTCCGTAGAGCACTCCGCCGCTGCCGATCACTACAGGCGACTTGGGATTGAATCCATCTCTGAGGCCTTCAAAGCTATACAGCACCGTCTCGGTCCACGCGCCACCCGGCGACGCCGGCGGAGTGAGTGAAAATACCGTGCCGTAACCTTTCTCGCCGCCCCAGAGGGTAGTGCCGTAGAGCACACCGGCTTCGCCCATCACCAAAGGCGCGTTAGGATTCCCGCCGTCGGTCCCGCCGGTGAAGTTGTAGATCGTAGTCAAGCTGGGCGGCGGATTCTGCGCCGCGCTGTATGCAGCGCAAAATAGCAAGGCTGTGAAAAGTCGTCGAATCGCCATGTCGCTCTCCATTACTCCTTCAATGCGAAGACCGTGCCAGAACCATAAGCCCCGCCTGAATCGGTTGTGCCATAGAATACTCCGCCACTGCTCATCGTCAAACCCGTCGGGATAGCCCCGTCTGCGCCAGTGAACGTGTGCAGCACGATCTCCGTCCAGGCGCCGCCTGGAGTGGTAGGCGGTTTCAGAGCGTATACGGTACCCGAGTTCGTAGGGCCGCCCTCGCCTGTTGCGCCATAGAGCGTGCCATCTTCGCCTAGCGTCAGGGGTCCTGGGTTAGGTCCTCCGTAATAACCATACGGTACCGAGTGAGGCTGATACGGGAAACTCAGGAGCACGGTGGAAGCCCAGGCTCCACCCGGGGATGCCGGCGGCGTCAGCAAGAAGACCATGCCCCCGTTCGAACTTCCGCCATATTGGCTCGAGCCATAGAGGGCCCCGCCGCCGCCAATCATCACACCCGTCTCCCCGACCGTGCCGGAGATCACGGTCTCGACCCACAAATGTCCAGGCGTTACCGGCGGGACCAGCGCGAATACGCCTGCTGCCGGCCCTGCTTCCGCGAACGCGGTGCCGTAGAGTACCCGGCCGCTGCCGACCGCCAAGTCGCCGCTGGGCTGCCAGGTGTCGTCGGCGTTGCCGGGGCTGTAGATTACCGACTCTGTCCAGGGGGCGCCTGGCGATGCGGGCGGCGCCACTTCAAACACGGTTCCATTGAGTCCCGGGCCAAACCGGGTTGTGCCGTACATCACCCCTTCCGGGCCCAGCGTCAGACCAGACGTCGGATATTCCCCGTCATTGGGCGTAGCTCCGAAGTTATGGATCAGAGCCTCGGTCCAGTGGCCGCCAGGTGACACCGGCGGCGTCAAGGAGAATACCGTGCCATATCCCAAAGTTCCGCCGTTCGATGTTGTGCCGTAGAGCACTCCGCCGGTGCCGATCACCAAACGTGAATTGGGATTGATCGCATCGACGCCAAGTTGGAAGCTGTAGAGCACATTCTCAGTCCAGGCCCCGCCCGGCGATACCGGCGGATTCAGCGAGAACACCGTGCCGAAGCCGTGAGCACCGCCACCCCAGGTGGTTCCATAGAGCACGCCGCCCTCGCCGATTACTAAGGGCGCTTCGGGATGTTCCCCGTCGCCGGCACCGGCGAAGTTGTAAATCGTGGTCAAGCTGGGCGGCGGATTCTGTGCTGCGCCATAAGCGCTGCATATTAGCAGCGCCGTCGAGAATCGTCGAATCGCCATATTCCCTCCGTTACTCCATAGGTGCGAACGATCTACAGTATCCGTTAAGCCCCGCCCTCCGGCGCGGCCGGCGATGCGGAGGCAAGAACATCACTCCATCAGGGGGAAAGCATCGTTACGCCGTACAGCGCGCCTGCTCGGCCCAACGCCAGACCGGGGCGTTAAGCACTTCCTTTTAATACCACATCGAACCAGTTTGGGTCATACGGACGGCTCGGGTAGGGTACCGCACAGTACGCGCGAAAACGTACGAATCGGGCCGGGGCATTCGCGCTATGAGAGGCCTTTAGCAATGGCCGCTACAAATCACCATGCACCAGGAGGAAACGCCATGAAACAGTTTATCGCTAAGTTTGAATCCCAGATCCAGGGTACGCTTTCCGGTTTTGACCGCGTGGTGTTCCGCGGTTCTCTGCGACGCCTCACCCATGGGGAAGGCATGAAGATGTACCTGATTCGCAATGGGCTGCTCTGTAAGCAGTTTGGGGATCACGTCAAAAAGGTCAGTGCGGAATTGAAGGAGGCCTCCCTGGCACCGCTCCTCCAACAAAAGCTGCCGGTCGAATATATCCGCGACTCTCACAGGCCGACAAGGACCAGATCGCGCGCGCATGCGGCTAAATTGGCCATCCGGCAAGGCAACGTGTGCGCTCTGACCTGTACAGAACTCACCCCGACCTTCCAGCACGAGAAGACCGGTATGGCCGTCCGTTATCGGCCCACGCTGGTGATTTATCAGTATCAAATCGACCCGGAAATGGGTTGGATGCATGCCCGCATCAAACTTGGTTTCCCTTCTATGTGCACATCTGCATCAACGGCCGCGAGTGGCTGGCCCACCAGATGGATCGCGCGGGGCTGTCCTACAGTCGGCAGGATAACTGCTTCCCCTGGGTCCAGGATGTGTCCCAGGCACAGCAACTGTTCGATAGCCAATTGCAGCCGGATTGGGTACAGCGGCTGCAGCCCTTTGCCGAGCGCCTGAATCCGCGGCATGCCGAGATTTTCCGGAACTTCGACGCGCAATACTACTGGAGCGCGTTCCAATGTGAGTGGGCCAGCGACATCTTATTCCGGCCCGGCGCGCTGCAACGCTTAGAGCCGCTGTTGTTGCGGCATGGGTTGTTGAACTTTTCTAGCCCCGACATCCTGCGCTTCTTGGGCAAACGGCTTCCCCTCGGCGGGTCGGTCCCGGACGGATTTACAGGAGAAATCACCGGCAGTTTGAAGAGTCGCGTCACCGGGGAAAGGCTCAAATATTGGACTCAGGGCAATTCCTTGAAATGCTATGGCAAGGCGCATACACCCGTGGGCGACGTGTTTCGCGTGGAAACCATGACCGCCAATGCCCCAGTCTTCCGGGCGTATCGGTCCGTGGAGGGAGCGTGTGTGATCTCTACAGCCGCACCCAGGTTTCGCAAAGGGCCAACGAACGTTACCTGGATGCTTTTGCCACCCTGGACGATACCACCCGGATGGCGGAGTTGATCCGCCCCCTGCAGCAACCCTGTGAGTACCGAACCCGACGGGTGCGTGCACTGCGTCCGTTTGCGGACGACTATACCCTGTTGGAAGCGGTGAATCGCGGGGAGTTCATGCTGCATGGCCTGCGGAACCGCGATCTGCAACGCCTCCTCTACCCGGGCCTGACGGCGGCAGCGGCGCCCTTGGAGGCTAAGGAGAAACGCCGACGATCCGCCGCCATCAGCCGCAAGCTTCGTCTGTTGGTTGCCCACGGCCTGCTTCAGAAGGTGCAGAAAACGCATCGCTACCAGGTGACCACCGCTGGCCGCCTGGCCATTTCAGCCGTGCTGACCATCCAGCAAACCAGCATGGCTATCCTCGCCAAGGCTGCCGCATGA
>JBEKPZ010000026.1:0-37479 GCA_049520215.1 Bryobacteraceae bacterium
CTGATCCGCCAGATCCTCACCGAGAACCTGCTGCTTTGCGCGCTGGGAGCGGCGGCGGGCGTGCTGCTGGCATACGGCGGGCTGCGCTATTTTCTGGCCGTGCAGCCTGTGGAGTTGCCCATTGGTGCGCCCACGGCAAGCGTCTCCTTGGACTGGCGCGTGCTGGCCTTCGCCGCGGCCTTGGCCGTGCTCACCGCGGTCCTCTCCGGGCTGCTGCCGGCCTTGCAGGCATCCCGCCTGGAGCTCCACGAACTGCTGAAGCAAGGTGGGCGTGGCGGGTCCGCCGGACGAGCCGAGCAGCGCTCCCGCAACCTGCTGGTGATCCTGGAGGTGGCTCTATCGCTGACCTTGCTCACCGGCGCGGCGCTGCTGATCGAAAGCCTGTTCCGATTGCGCGCCGAGCCGCTGGGGTACCGCACCGATGGCCTGCTGATTTCCCGCCTCGATCTGCCCAAGGCCGCGTATCCGGATCTGGCCGATCGCCTGCGGTTTTGCGATCGGCTGACGCAATCGTTGGCAGCCATCCCCGCTCTCGACGCGGCGGTGCGATCGGGCCGGCTGGTGCATGCGGAGGCCGCCGGCGGCCGCGCCGCGCGTGAGACTGGCTTCATCGCCGCCGCTCTCATCTTTCCGCAATACTTCCGCGTGACCGGTTTGCCGCTGGCCGCCGGACGCGAGTTCGGGCCGCTGGATACGGCGCAAAGCGAACCGGTGGCCCTAGTGGACGTGGAATTCGCCCGCCGCTATTTCTCTGGCCAGAACCCGCTGGGCAAGGCCATCCGGCTCGGCGAACTGGGCAGCCGCGCGTCCTGGCGAACCGTCGTCGGCCTCACCGGCAACATCAAGGAGACCAACCCCTTCGACGAAATGCACTGGAAAGTGCAGCCCCACGTTTACCTGCCATTCCCGCAAAGCGAGCCGGGCGGCGGGCGTCAGTTGGTGGTGATGATGCGCGCGGGCCGCCGCTGGCTGGGCGCAGACGATCGGCCGCTGGACACGCTGGTGGCCGCGCTGCGCCGCGCGGTCGGCCAGGTCGATCCCGCGTTGCCGCTATCCGAAGTCGCCAGCATGCGGCAATTCCTGAGCGAACAGGCGTTTTCCAAGCCCGGTTTCCGCGCCGCGCTTTTGGGCGTGTTCGCCGCGCTGGCGCTGCTGATGGCCGCCATCGGGCTCTACGGCGTGCTCTCGCAACTGGTCGCCGAACGCCGGCGGGAAATGGGCGTACGCATGGCCCTGGGCGCATCGCCGCGCAATGTCGTGGGGCTGGTGGTGCGTCGCAGCCTGCTGCTGACGGTCCTCGGAGTTTTATTGGGATCGGTGACGGCGATCGCCGGCATGCGCCTGTTGAGGAGCTTTCTGCTCACCGGTCCGGGCCGCCCGCTGGTGCTTGCGGGAGTCGCCGCGCTGATGCTGGCGATCGCGCTGGTGGCTGGCGCCGCGCCTGCCTGGCGAGCGGCGCGCATCGATCCGGCGGTGGCCCTGCGGGAAGAATGAGTCCTCCGGAACTGCTATCTCACAGTGCCTGGCCCAAGGATAGAATAGCCAAAACTGTTTCCAAGTCCGTTAGGAAGAGCCGGCACTGAACGGGCATGGCGCCAGATGGGGTAAGCCGTTCATAAGATTTCTCATGGATCCACTTACCCGACAGAGCGTGCGGCGGGATGCCTTGGCGGGAAGCATAGCCCTCCAGTTGTGCCACTTGCTGGTGCATATTCAGGCACAACCAGTCCTCGAAGACCGCCATGTGTTCGTGCCGGAGAGCGCGGTCCAGTTCTGCTTTTCCGCAACGCGACCAGATCGTCTGCTCGTCGCGCCGTACGAAATCGGTTTCGGCCTTCCCGAACTTCAAGGCCAGCAGCGCCTCGAGCACCCGGTCCTGATACTCGCCCGTGTTCCGGTCTTTAAGAGAGGCAAGATAAACGAGTCGCTCCAGGACTGACGGCATTATAGATACGGCCGCACGCACGAATTCCGCACAAGCCTTGTTGGAATCGGTCTCGTCGCTTCTGGGTGCCATGGACTGGAATTCCGCTCTGGAAGCCTCGGAATAACTACATTGTCATTCATGAAATCAAACGGAACCATCCGAAGTTCATCGGGCTGCGAGCGTAGAAAATACTACCCAGCAACCCGTAATTCTACGGATACCGGCCTGCCGTTTCTCGTTGTGCAATAGCTGCATGGGCCAGAGCGGCACAATGCCGGATCGCAAATCGGTGGGTGTGGCAGATGCGGCGCGAGACAAGCCCCGCGTCGTGCTGGCCGACGATCACCCGGAGCTGCTGGCTGTAATAGCCCGCCTTCTGGCAGTCGATTTCAACGTGTTGTGTTCGGTCGGGGACGGCATCGCCTTGGTTAAAGCTGCTTCCGAGTTAAGACCGGATGCCGTGGTTTCCGACTTCAACATGCCGCATCTAACCGGCATCGAGGCATGCCGCCGGACCTTGCAGGAGGGATTTTCCAAAAACGCGATCCTGGTCAGCGTGTACGACGCCCCGGAACTGGTGAGGAGCGCCCTGGAGGCCGGCATCCGTGGCTACGTCCTGAAAATAGATGCGGCCGAGGAACTTATTCCCGCGGTGAAGATGGTTCTGACCGGCCACACCTATCTTTCTCGAAGGGTATTGAAAAAATGGACCCCGTAGTTCTGTTGTGAGGCAGGTTGTCAACCTGCAGGCCGATTGGTAATCGGCGTTTCCGGCCCTTCGACAAGCGCTATGATACGGTTTCGATGCTCACCACAAAGGTTCTCCTGGCGGACGACCATGCGGTAGTCGCGCAGGGCCTTGAATCTTTGCTCAAGAAAAGCTTCGATCTGGTCGGAGTGGTACACGACGGGCATGCCTTGGTGGATGCGGCTGAGAAGCTTCGTCCGGATGTGATTGTGACCGATATTTCCATGCCCGGACTGAACGGTCTGGATGCCATCGGCCAAATCCGGGCACGCCGGCCGGGCGCCAAAATAGTCGTGCTGACCATGCACCGGGACACGCAGTTGGCCGTAGAGGCTTTCCGTGCAGGCGCATCCGGCTACGTGCTCAAAGTATCGCCTGCCGAAGAGCTCATCCGCGCCATCGCCGAGGTCGCCGAAGGAAAGGGGTACGTCACTTCGCTGCTCGCCAAGGATCTGATCGCGATTCTATTGGAAGCGCGCGGACAGGCATCCGACGGCTCGCCTCTGACGCCACGGCAGCGCGAAGTCCTGCAGTTGATTGCCGAGGGCCGCACCATGAAGGAGGTCGCGGCCATTCTGAACATCTCGCCGCGAACGGCGGAATCCCACAAATACGAGATCATGCAGGTTCTCGGCATGGAAACTACGGCGGCGTTGATCCAGTACGCAATCCGGTTGAAACTGGTCGCGGAGTGAAGGCCGTGCGCGAAGACGGCGAGGCTAGTCTCTCGACCCGGCAGGGCCGCATTCTGATCGTCTTACTGACTCTCGGCGCTGCGGCGTTAGTGGCGGCGGCCTGGTGGTATTACACGCGCCAGCGCGATGCGGCTGAGACCGCCGCGGAAAATGAGCTGACAGCCATAGCCGACGCGAAGACCAAACAGATCGCGAACTGGCGGGATGAGCGAAGGGGTGATGGCCTCGGAGTAGCAGCCTCTCCGGTGATGCCGATGGCTCGACGGGTCCTGTCGGGTAAGGCTGCGCCAGAAGCCGACCGGACCGATATACTGCGCTACCTGAGCGGGCTGGCGCAGGCCTTCAACTATTCCAGCGCCACCTTGGTGGACCTCGACGGCAATGTCCGCATTCAATTGAATCCCGACCACTCCGACTCCGCCCATTTGCGCCAATTCGCCCGCGCAGCCGTTCAATCAGGGCGGGTGGAGTTGTCGGACCTCTACCGCGAGGCGGGAACCGGACGTGCGCTGATGGCTGTGACGATTCCGGTGGGGGGCGCCGGAGCGCTAATCCTGAATATCGATGCGACACGGTTTCTCTATCCCTATTTGGAATTCTGGCCCACAGCCAGCCGTACTGCTGAAACCGACATGGTTCGCCGCGAACGGGATGAAATCCTATATCTGAACGAGCTGCGCCACAAACACGGAACCGCACTAACTTTCCGATTTTCCATCGCTGGTCAAGTGGTGCCGGACGAAAAGGTACTTCTGCGCGGCTGGCTGCGCAAGGCGAAAGACTACCGGGGGGTGCCAGCATTGATCATGGTGCGCCGCATCCCAAATTCGCCATGGTATCTCAGCGCCAAGATCGATGTCAGTGAGGTAGATGCGCCGCTGCGGCGGCTTTGGTGGGAGATGGCTGCGATGGTCGTCATGATCGGCGTCGCCAACGCCGCGGGAGTCGGGCTCATCTGGAGGAGCCGGCAACTGCATATTCATCGGGAGCGGGAACAGTGGTTCCGCACCGTGGCGAATGACACCCCCGCGTATCTCTGGATGTCGTCGCCGACGGACGAAAACGCATTCATCAACAAACCATTCGGGGATTTTCTGGGCACAGGCCCGGGGCTAATCCAGTGGAACCGGGCCAAGTATGTGCATCCGGAAGACGTGGAGTGGACCAGCACCCGGTTCCTCGATTGTCAGGCCCGCTGTTGCGAGTACGCGGCTGAGTACAGAATTCGGCGCTTTGATGGAGAGTATCGCTGGGTGGTCGCCCAGGGCCTGCCGAGGTTCTCGTCAAAGGGGGAGTTCCTTGGGTATGCCGGATCTCTTCTCGATGTTACGGAGCGCAAACGCGCCGAGGAGCAACTGCGCACGACGAATGCCGCGCTGGCTGAGGAGTTGGAGGAGCATACTCGCGCAGAGAAGGAGATCCAGGGGTTGACTGCCCGTCTCATCAACGCCCAGGAAGAAGAACGGACTCGCCTCGCGCGGGAGTTGCATGACGACCTCAGCCAGCAAATCGCAGCTCTAAGCATCGCTACGAGCAATTTGAAAGCGGACATTCCCGAAGAACAGGCCGGCGCGCGCGCGCAGAGCGATCGGCTGCAACAGAACCTGGCCGGCCTGGCCGAAGGCATTCGGCGGCTTTCGCACGAGCTCCATCCGGCCGTGCTGGAGCATGCGGGGCTGGCCGCGGCGCTACGCGCCTACTGTTCGGAGTTCTCCTCGCTGACTGGTGTAAGAGTGGCGCTGGAAGTGGAAGGCTCGTTTGGCGGCGTGCCGTCCGCCGTATCCCTGTGTATCTATCGCATCGTTCAGGAAGCCCTGCAAAACGTGGCAAAACATGCTCGGGTGACCGACGCCTCCGTCCAACTCAGGCGCTCGCCTGAGATTCTGAGCCTGAGCATCGCGGATCTCGGCGCGGGAATGGCGCCCGACCGCACGGGCGCGGCCGCGGGACTCGGCTTGGTGAGCATCAAGGAACGGACCCGGCTGGTTAACGGCACCGTCCAAATACGAAGCATGCCGAATCGGGGCACCACCATAACAGTGAAGATCCCTGCGGGCAATTCGACGGCCACTGCCCGCTAAACACGGGCTAGCGAGGGGCGCCAGCGCGACGCTTTTCATTTTCGCTGCTTCGCTGCTTCTTCATGGTTTGTTTCGCTTCAATGGCCGTGAGCCTTAGAATTCCGGCCGCGGCGCGCAGACGCACTGCCTCCTTGTCATCGTCCAAGAGAGGTTCCAGATCTTTCTGCAGCGCGGGGTCGTCGCGCAGCGCCAACGCATGCACCGCGGCCGCGCGCACCGCCCAATCCTTGTCGAGTAACGCGTCCTTGAGTGCATCCCGTGTGGCCGGCCCCTTGTCTTTACCGAGCAGCAATGCCGCCGTCGCACGGCCGGAAACGCCGGGATCGGTCAGCAGCGCCTGCATCGAGCTGACGCCCTGCCCGAACCCGGGCAGCGGCACGAATCCAATGCCCTGCCGGAACGCGTACAGGAACAGCACGCGAGGCGTGTGCAGCATGCGCAGCGCATCGCGCTTCTCCTTCGAAATATAGTTCGACGACGTCTTGCTTTGGCGTCCCAGCACGGCCAGGAGCGCCTGTTCGCCCGCCGTGTCATGCAGCGCCCAAAGCGCTTTGGCGGCGGAGAAGCTCACCTCCGGCACATCATCGTCGAGCGCCCGGCGCAGCGCCGCCCGCGCGCTGGCAGTCTTGACCTCGGCCAGGCTGGTGACGGCCGCTTCGCGCACCTGGACATCCTTGTCCTGTAGCATGCTTTCCAGCTTTCCAGAGGCCGGCTCGTCCGTGGCAGCCAGGCTCAGCGCCACCACCGCCTGCTTGCGCGTGTCCGGATTCTTGTTCTCCAATGCCTGGCGCAACAGCTCGTTGCATCGGTCGTTGGTAGCCGCGAGCATCCCGCCAACACATGCCAATGCGAGCGCTACCAGCCGCAGCAAAAGTGCCCCCCTCCATCTCGATTCCATGCTTCAAGTATATTCCTCGGGTTCCTGGGAGGCCCGCGCGGCGGTATCCTGAGGCCATGGATCTAACGACGGTTCGCCTGGAGATCCCCGAAGGCGGCAACGTGATTCTGGGTCAGACGCACTTCATCAAGTCCGTCGAAGATTTGTATGAGGCTCTGGTCAACACCGTGCCCAATCTGAAATTCGGCGTCGCTTTCAACGAGGCTTCCGGCCCATGCCTCACGCGCGTGGATGGTAATGACGATGCCTTGAAGGCGATGGCGGCGCGCAACGCCACGGCCATCGCCGCCGGCCACATCTTCGTGATCGCCCTGCTGAACGGCTACCCCATCAACGTGCTGGGCCGCATCAAGGAAGTGCCCGAGGTCTGCTCGATTCTCTGCGCTACCGCCAATCCGGTCGAGGTGGTGGTGGCCCAGACTGAGCAAGGCCGCGGCGTGCTGGGCGTGATCGACGGCTTTCCGCCCAAGGGTGTCGAAACCGAAGCCGACGCGCGCGCCCGCCACGATTTTCTGCGCATGATCGGCTACAAGCGATGAGTTGGCGCGAGCAGTTGCGGGAAGGCGTGGCGATCCCCGCGCACCCGCTGGCGTTGACCGCCGCACGCCAACTCGATGAGCGCCGCCAGCGCGCCCTCACGCGCTACTACCTGGCCGCGGGCGCCGGTGGCGTGGCGGTGGGCGTACACACCACGCAATTCGAAATCCGTGAGCCGCGCTTCGGCTTGTTCGAACCGGTCCTGGAACTAGCCATGGAGGAGTTGCGCGCCGCTGATCCCGGGGACAACGCCGTGGCCGACCTGGTGAAAGTCGCGGGCATCGTGGGCCGCACGCCGCAGGCCGTTCGCGAGGCGGAATTTGCCGTGCGCTGCGGCTACGACGTAGGCCTGCTGAGCCTGGGTGCGTGGCGCGATGCGCCGGTTCCCGAACTGCTGGCGCACGCCCGCGCCGTGGCCGAAACCATCCCGCTGTTCGGATTCTATCTTCAGCCCGCTGTGGGCGGCCGGCACCTGCCTTATGCATTCTGGCGCGAGTTTGCGGAGATGCCGCGCGTGGTGGCCATCAAGATTGCGCCATTCAACCGCTACCAGACCCTGGATGTGCTGCGCGCCGTGGCGGATTCCGGGCGCGCGGACGAGATCGCGCTCTACACCGGCAACGACGACAGCATCGTCGCCGATCTCGTGACCCCCTTCCGCTTCGGCGCGCCCACCCGGCGACCCCTTCACATGGTCGGCGGCCTGCTCGGACATTGGGCAGTCTGGACGCTGCGCGCGGTCAGGATGCTGGAACAGATCCAAGCCGAGGTGCGCGGCGAAGGGCCGCTGGCTCCATCCTGGCTGACCCTTGGCGCGGAAATCACGGACGCTAATGCCGCGCTGTTCGATGCCGCCAACCAGTTCCGCGGTTCGATCGCCGGCATCCATGAAGTCCTGCGCCGGCAGGGTCTGCTCGCTGGCCGTTGGTGCCTCAATCCGGACGAGGACCTCTCGCCCGGTCAGGCCGAGGAGATCGACCGGGTGTGCCGCGCCTATCCGCACCTCAACGACGATGCGTTCGTGCGCGAGCATTTGGATGAGTGGCTGCGGTGAGTCTACTCTCTTGGGAGAATATTGGGCCGCGCCCAGATCGATAGCCGCGATTATCCGATCGCCGGGGACGGCAACCAGACCAGTGTGGTCGGGACATGGGCGGCGACTCTCGGCTGAGATGGCGCTGCCGCTACGGTGCGACGGGTACGGAATGCGCTGCCGCCAAAGCGCTATTCATTAAAGCAAGCGCGCCAGTTCAGCCCGGATCATTGCTCGTTCGGCCTGATCCTGCGTCTTTTCCAACCGATCGAGCAGCAATTGCAGGCGCTGTTCCCGGACTTCCTCCTCCGAAACGCCCGGCGGCAATAGCTGACCCAGTGGACTGGCGCCAAATTCTGCCGCTTCTAGGTTGGTCGTCAAGCGAAAGACTCCCAGGTCCACACTACGGTCCAGGGTGATTTCCACGAGCGTAGTTTCGTTCGGCCGGAGCAGTTCTTCTATTTGCGACACATCGGAGCGCAGCTCCGCTTTCTGGTAATATGCCAGTCCGCTGGCGGGACGGGCAACGACCCGGAAGCCGATCTTCTGGCCCATAGCCTCGGTGCTCAGGCCCTTGTGCATGAGGTCGTGATCCACATAGTAGGTAAGTTTGCCGGGGTTCACGCTGTTTCGCTGGCGGTCCTGGAAAAACCCGTCCGGCAACTCGTTCTCGTCGTAATTGGGCCCGGCTGTCAGAAGCAGATCGTAGTCTTGCAGCGCTTGGTCGCGGTCGTCCTTCAACTTGAATGTGAACATGCTGTATCGGTCGGTGACGTAGCGGGTGTTGCCGATCAGCTTCTGCACGTCTTCGAATCTCTCCGCGTCCTGCGTTTCGGCGGTGAGCGTATCCAGTTGATCGCACATCTGTTGGTAGCCGACGCCATCGGTTACCGCCAAACACTTCAGCACCCATTCGACGGTCGGGTGCGGCTGGGCCGGATCGGCATCCACGGCACCGACACTGCGGATGATGCCCATCCGCTCGCCAGAATGCGAACGGCCTGGCAGAATGCCGAAGGCCATCCGCGGCGCGCGGGCCTTTCTCTTCAAGACCAGCGCATCGCCTTCCTGTTCCAGGCAGATATAGGTGAAATTCATGTTGGCGGCGCACGCGCGTACCACGCCGTCAGACCCGGCCTCGCCGGTATAACTATTCAGGTGATCGTAAACACTGCGATCGATTCGCTGGCCTGTCAGCACAAAGGGAAACAGGCCATAATCCACCGAGCGATAGTCTAGGGCGTGGAGGTTCAGCTCCCATTGCTCGCCACTACCGAGTTCTAGCCAGTTGAGGACGCGCTCCCCGGGTTCGCCGCCTTCGAAAAGGAACTTGATCCGGGACAATCTGGATTTTCCAAGTTGGGCCAGAGCTGAGCCGTGATTCGCCGGGGCCAGCATCACGAGATGGCTCATCGGGCAGTGAGCAAGGCCGTCGCTGCCGTAGAACAGGTCTAGCCACTTTCTGACGACGGGTCCGCCGGTGGAGTGCGTGATACACGCAAAGCGTTCGCCCGGTTCCAGAGCGGGCAGAACGGACTCGACGACTGCCTGCTGAAACGTGCGGGCGATGTCATCCAGCGTCACCGCATCGTCGAAGCTGATGTACTGGCTCAGAAGCAGGTTACGGATCTTCAGCTGGACGCCCAGCCGGGCAGCACCTTCTCGCAACCGCGTGGGTAGCTGCCCATAGGTATTTAAGTTGCGTACGCTCCAACCGTGCACGAAGATTACGACCATCGAAGCACCTCACTCCGCCGGAAGTCGGCAGAAACACGCAACTCCAGATTACACCTTGCGTGATGGCGGCGCAGATGATCGAAATGCCGCCGTGCGCGCCAACGGCGGTCATACCTTTCGGTAGAAAGCCGACGCTGTCTTCATGCACCAGACAGTATTCGCAACGTCGACGCGCGCGCTCGGTCACCAGACGGCGCGCAGCGCCGGCTAAGTCACGAGCCACTGCTTAGGATCTGCCGGGCGCGCGCCTAACACCTTCGAGCCGATCGAGCCGACGCCACGGTTGCGGGCGGGCGACCGGAGCGCTTGGCACACCTGTTCGCCGACGCCCGCGCGATGCGTACCATAAGCTTAGAACCTATGCCCACAACTCGACTCATCCGAATCTGCGCTCTCGCTTCCGCCGCGTTAGCCCCCTTGATATCGCAAGCGCCTTCGCGACAGCCCATGACATTTGCCCTCCAGTGCCCAGCCACCGAATGCCCGCTGCTCGAAGGCCCCCCGCAGACAGCCGGGATGCGCAGCGGCTTTGTGCGGCTGGAGCCCGGCAAATCGGTGGGATGGCACTCCACCGGGCAAAACGAGGAATCGCTGGTGATCCTTCACGGGCGCGGAGATGCCCTCATCGAACGTCGCCCCAACCAAAGCTTCGCGGCGCCAGGATACGTGTACATCCCTCCGGCCACGCGCCACAACGTCACCAACACGGGCCGCGAAACGCTTGAATACGTCTTCGTGGTGGCGCCGGCCCGCCCTAGCTAACTCCCCTCGTGCCGATGCACGTGCGGATGCGGCTGCACCGCGCCTTCCCCGTGCGCGTGAACGTGCGCGTGCGGCCGGATCAGCTTGGCGCGCTCCAGCAGCTCCACATTGTGGAGCACCTCAAGCGGCGTGCCTTCGCCCGCCACCCGCCCGTTGGCGAACACGTAGCACCGGTCGGCGATGTCCTCCAGCGTATCCAGGTCGTGCGTGGCGATAATCACCGTCTTCGAGCCATTGCCGCACGACACCAGAAAATCGACGATGCGCGCCTGGCTGCTGGGATCGAGCGCCCCGCTGGGCTCGTCCAGCAGCAGCACTTCCGGATCGAGCACCAGCACCGACGCCAACGCCACGCGCTTCTTCTCGCCCCCCGATAGCCGATGCGGCGCGCGATCCTGCAAGTGCGCGATGTCCATCGACCGGAGCACTTCCCCGACCCGTTCCCGAATCTTCTGCGCGGGCCAGCGCAGTTGCAAAGGACCGAAGGCCAGCTCGTCGAACACGCTGGGGTTGAACAACTGCACGTCCGCATTCTGAAAGACCAGGCCCACGCGGCGGCGGAAGCCAAAGAAGAACTCCTCGTCCTGCAGCCGCTGCTCGGTCAGGCTCTCGCCCAGGAACGAAATCTCGCCGCGATCGGGGAAGCACAACCCCGCCAGCAAGCGCAGCAGCGTAGACTTGCCCGACCCGTTGGCGCCCAACAGCGCCACCCGTTCCCCGCGCTTCACCTGCATCGACAGCCCGCCTAAAGCCGCCACCTGGTTGTAGCGGTAAGACACGTCGCGCACGTCGAAAGCCAATTCGGTCATCGCCCCAGCCACACCGCAAAAGTAGCCGCGCCCACGAACGCCGCCAGCCGCAGCCAGTCGTTCGGGCGCATCTGCAATTCGTCGAGCAGGCGGATCTCGCCGCGAAACCCCCGCGCCTGCATGGCCATGTGTACTTCGCCGCTCACCTGCAGCGTCTTGCCCAGCAGCACTCCCGCGCTGGCCGCAGCCAGGCGGCGGCGGTCGGCCGGCTCCAGCACACCCACCATGCGGCTCTCCCGCGATTCAAACATATCCCGCGCCGTGGCCAGGAACAGGAACATATAGCGATAGGTCATCCCCAGGATAGCGACGACGACAACGGGCGCGCGAAAATATCGCATCGCCCGCAGCAGGCGCGTCCAAAGCGTGGTCAGGATCAGCAGCATCGACAAGGTGGCCGCCGTTTCGGCGCGCAGAATAAGGAAACCCGCGCTGCGCAATCCCTGTTGCGTCACCGGCCAATCCAGCAGCGGCAATCGCCAGACAGCCGCGCCGGGCGTCAAGAAAATCGCGGGCACTGCGATGGCGCCCGTGAACGCCAGCACGGCCAGCCACACGCGCGCCGCCAGCAACCGCATGGGAATATGCGAGGCCAACGCCAGCGCCACGCCCAGAACCAGGATGCCCGCCAGCACCCAAAGGCGATGCACGGCCACGGCCGCGGCGATGAGCGCGCCGATGCCGATCAGCTTCACCCGCGGATCCAGTCGCTGCAGAAAACCCACGGTTGCCGCCATATCCTCGGCGAAGAGAACTTGCCCAGTAGCCTCCAACAAACCTCGCGCCGTCTTTTCGACGAAACTCTTGCGGCGTCGCCGTCCCACACCAGCCGGAAGCCGCGCCAGCACCCAATTCAACAACAATGCCAGCGCGATGATGAGTCCCACTCCCACCATCGCGGAAACCAAATAGCCGAACGACGCGCCGCGGATAAAGGACGGCGCGTAACGCGAGAGCGGCGCGGTCCAAACGGTGGAAAGCCGCTCCAGCCCGCGCGGCGCGGCGGGCGGCGGCGCTTGGTTGTGCGACGCCTCGGCGATTTCCCGCCGCACCTGCGGATCGGAGAAATCCCGCGCGCTCCATTCACCCCAAGCGCTGCCTACGGCCAGAATCCCGAGCGGAGTCAGGATCAGAAGCGCCGCCAGCGCCAGCCATAACCTGCGAGCGGTGGGCAGCCGCGCGCTATTGAATTTCCGAGCCGCGACCGTAAGGGAGCGGTCGTCCGAAGCCGGCGCGTCCGGCGCGGTCAGCCGCAGCAATCCCGGATCGGTGCGCTGCAAATAGGCGACCATGCCCGACGAAATCACAAGTTCAGCGAGGCCCGCCAGGGTCAAGTGTCCGAGCATCATGGCTGGAATTGCGATGCGCAGCGGATAGGGCGCATAGAGCGGCGCTCCGGACGCGTCTCGAAACAGCAGCGGTTGAATCCCGAACTCGATGGCCGCGCATAGGGCAGCTACATTGATGGCCGTGTAACCGGCCAGTCCGGCCGCCACCACGCGGCGCGCCGAGCCCAGCCCTGCCCGCCACGCAACCATGCGGTACGTGGCATAGCCCACCAGCGATCCAACAATAGCCATGTTGAAGCAGTTCGCGCCAATCGCGGTGATGCCGCCGTCGCCGAAGAATACGGCCTGAATCGTCAGCGCGATCGAGATGGCCAGAATCGAGGCCCACGGCCCGAGAACTATGGATGCCACCCCCATGCCCACCGCATGGCCCGTGGTGCCTCCGGGCAGCGGCAGGTTGAACATCATGATCACGAATGAGAACGCGGCGAACAGAGAGATCAGCGGGATGAGCCGCGCGTGCAAGGCGGATTTCACGCGCTTCAAGGCCACGTACCAGAATGGCGCGGCGGCGGCGGCCAGACTCACGCACGTCGAGGGACTCAGGTAGCCATCCGGAATGTGCATCGTCTCCGGCAGCATAGCACGAATGTGATCTTCGTGCGATGCAAAGTGGGGCAGGTCCCGGCGGCGACTATGAGAACGCCCTCCAGTTGGTCGGCGGTGACCCAGTGGTCGAGTCAAGCGGCCGTTGAAGGTTCGCCGGCAGTTCCTGGAGACCTCATCCGAGAGGTAAGTACTCGATCCTGCCAACCCACTCCTCGTTAGTTGTGGCCGTGGCGATCAGTTCAAGATCTTCCACCATTTGACCGATTGTGATCCGAAGTTGGTGGGAGTAGATGATGCCGGAGAACGCCTTGTGTTCCTTCAGGCGGCGCGCTCCCTCTCGGAGGAGATCGTCATCTTGCGAGACCAGAACGCGACCAAGTTCCCTCGCCCGCTCCAATAAACGGTCATCATCCAATTCTGCCGCGCCATCTTCCTGCGCCGTGAGCACGTCCATAGAGCGCAAGCGCAAAGCGGACGTCACCGCTCGTCGTATGTGCACGTCCATGTACAGCGCTACGCTCAAAGGGATCGCTTCAGGTTGCCCAACTTGCGCCGGAATTCCGCATCGGATAGATGGGAGGCAAGCTTATCGGAGTCGTCCAATCCGCGCCTGATCTGCTCATCGACCTTGTCTTGGTTTTCATAATAGTAGGTGAGCGCACCGTGTATCTGAGCCAATGAGAGATTCGGGTGTTGAAAGTGGATCTCTTCCGGACTCGATCCGCAGGCGATCTTGTCCAGAACGACCTCGATGACCTTTACTTTCGTGCCGGCGATCCAGGCGATGCCCCGACTGTCCAGCTCAATCTGAGTCGCGAAAGTGGCGGTCACCAGTTGTCTCCTGGCTTCAGTATACGCCAGTACGGTCGCCGCAGGCTTGCGGCGAAAACTGTAGCAGCTATTGTTTGAATGCTTGGAAGTGATTGAAAGGAATGGCGGGGACGACGGGGCTCGAACCCGCGACCTCCGACGTGACAGGCCGGCGTTCTAACCAACTGAACTACGTCCCCGCAATGACGTGAACTCTTCTATACTAGCATGCCCGTCACGGGCTTGCATGCCTCAAAATTCCCCGCGCCACGACCTTGCCGTCGGCATCCTCTCGGTAACGGTGTCGATCTGTTCTTCGATCGCCCGGTCGCCCGCATCATGCGTCACTCGCAGCGTAGCGCTTCGGTCGGATCCACCCGCGTGGCGCGGCGCGCCGGCAGATAACTGGCCAGCGCCGCAATGGCCGCGAACAGCAGCGCGCTCGCGCCAAAACTCGCCGGATCGGCGGCGCTCACCTGAAACAGCAGCCCGGACATCAGCCGCGTGAGCGCCAGCGCCGCCACCGCTCCGGTCGCCAGGCCGGCCAGTGCCAGAGTCAGCCCATGTCCCACGATCATGCCTAAGATGTCGCCCCTGGTGGCGCCCAGCGCCATGCGGATGCCCATCTCCCCCGTGCGCTCGGCGACCGAATACGCGATCGCGCCGTAAAGCCCCACCGCGGCCAGCGCCATCGCCATCGTCGAGAATACGCCCAAAAGAAACACGCTGAAGCGCCGTTGCGCCGTGGATGTGGACAACACTTCTTCCATGCTGTTCATCGCCGTCACCGGCTGGTCGCGATCCACCGCCGCAACCGCCGCGCGCGCTGCCGCCGCCCAATTGTGCGGATCGCCCGCCGTCCGCAAAATCAGGTTCATGGAGGCCCAGGGACGCTGCGCAAAGGGCAAGTAAACTTCCGCCTCGGGCGCCGCCGCCAAGCTGAGGTTGCTCACGTCCGCCGCCACCCCCACCACTTCCGTCGGCTTCGTCATGCGGCCCAACAGCAGATGCTTGCCGATGGGATTCTCGTGCGGCCAAAAGCGGCGCGCCAGCGTTTCGTTGACCACCGCAACCAGCGGCGGGGTGCCCCCTGCAGACCCGGCATTGTCGCCATCGGTGAATTCCCTGCCCTGCCGCAGCGCCACGCGCAACGTCCGGAAGTACGCCGGACTCACCATCTGGATCGCCATCAGTGGCCGCGCGGCCAGCGGAACCTCGGCCTGCCCCTCCACCAGCACCGGCGAGAATCGCACCGGCCGCACGGGCAACGCCGAACACACCGCCGCGGATTGCACCCCGGGCATGGCCGCAATCCGCTTCACCGCCTGGTCGTAAAACGCGGCCATCTGCGGCCCTTGCGGATAGCGTGCGGGCGGCAATGCGATCTTCATGGTCAGGACGTTGCGCGCGTCGAAGCCGCCGTCCACCTGCCGCAGCCTCACGAAACTGTGAATCAACAGGCCCGCGCCCACCAGCAGAACCATCGACAGCGCCACCTGCGCCACCACCAGCGCGCTGCGCAGACGGTTGCGCCGCCGCCCGCCGGCCGATCCGCGCCCCTCGGCACGCAACACCGGATTCAGATCCTGCCCCGAAAGCTGCATCGCCGGAAGCAGTCCGAACAGCACTCCCGTGACCAGCGAGAGAGCGGCGGTAAACGTCATCACCCGCCAGTCGATGCCGATCTCCTCCACGCGCGGCAGATTTCCCTGCCCCATGGCGGCGAGCGCATGCGTGCCCCACGCGCTTAGGGCGATTCCGAGCGCGCCGCCCGCCATCGCCAGCAGCACGCTTTCCGCCAGCAACTGCCCCATCAGCGCCGCCCGCCCTGCGCCCAAGGCCGCGCGAATGGCAATCTCCTTCCGCCGCGCCAGCGCCCGCGACAGCAACAGCGCCGCCACATTGGCGCACGCGATCAGCAATAGCAGACCTACCGCGCCGCACAAAATCAGTACGGCCGTGCGCACGTTCGAAACGGTCTGCTCCTGCAAATCGCGCGCGTGAATCGTTTGCGCCGGATCGGCGTCCGGCATGCGCGGATTCTCGCGCTTGTACTGCCGGTCGAGGATATCCATTTCGGCGTCCGCTTGCCCCGCGCCGACGCCCGGCCCCAGGCGCGCCACGGCGCTCAGAAACCCCACACCCGCGCGAATCTGTGCGGGCGTAGTAATGTTCAAATCGTAGACCCTGGTCGCCCACAAATCCACACCCGTGCCCAGCGCCTCGAACTCAAATCCGCGCGGCAACACGCCGACAATCGTGTACGGCGTGGCGTCCAGCGTGATATTCTGTCCGGCGATATCCGCGCGCCCCGCGAATGCCCGAGTCCACAGCGCGTGGCTGATCAGGCACACGGCCTTGGCCCCGGGCCGGTCCTCCTCCGGCAGGAATGCCCGGCCAATCGCCGGACGCACGCCCAGCACATCGAAGAAACTCCACCCAACGCGCGCCGCGGAAAGCTGCTCCGGATCGCCCCGCCCGGTCAGGTTGAAGTTCTCGCTGGTGAACGGTGCGAATCCGGAAAACGCGCGGCTCTTGTCGCTCAGGAACGTCGCGCGCGGGAAAGAGAACGGCTGGATGGCGCCCGCCGCATCGGCCCTCGCCGCATACACCAGCACCAGGCGCTCGGGATGCGCGTATGGCAACGGCCGCAGCAGCAGTGCGTTGGCCACGCTGAAAATGGCAGTGTTCGCGCCAATGCCCAGTGCCAGGGTGACGACAGCCACCAAAGTGAATCCGCGCCTCTTCAAGAGCATCCGCCCGGCGTAGCGAAGGTTACGCATCATTCCCATGCTCACACAAACGGGATGGAGGGCGGGATTCATCCCGCGTGGGGCTTCAGCCCAGCCGCATTTCTGGAACGCCGTCCGCCGCCGCGCTCCACAGTCGGCAACTATTGAATGGCGACGCGAACGGGGCTGGCTGTCTGGCCATCCGCAGTCAGCACCACGTCCACCTGACCCATCCCGGCCAGGCCGCGCGGAACTTCCACGATCACCTCGTCCAATCCCTGGAAATGGCCAGCCGCCCCGTAATAGAGCACCGGCGCCTCTTGTCCCGCGATCCGCACGTGAACCTCGGACGCGTCGCGCACGCCCGATGCGTAGAACTGCAGCATCACCTTGTCCGACGACCCCGATAGATCGACCGGCGCTCCCTGCAGCGGCCGCACCGATTGCGTCCCGTCCGCATGCGCCGTGATCACCTCGACGGCATCGCCGTGCAGCAGCGCGTCGGCTTTGGGGCCAGCGCCCGTGCCGGCGGAACCGCTCGCGGTTCCACTAACCGCCAACTCAGTGGCGATGCTGGGTCCTTCGCACGACCAGAGCACTGTGCCGTCAGTGGTGTTCCCTCCAACGCTCTCGTTCCACACTGGAGCCGTGGTCCCGCTGGTTCCGGGCGTTTGCACCTTCTGCGAGTTCCCAGCCGGGTCCACGATCTGCTCCCCAATGGCATACGCGGTGGAAGGATGCCACGCCGGATACGAGTAACTGAAGGCAGAGTTAGCGGTAACGATCGAGACTTTAGAAAAAGGAGCGATGCTCGTTGAGGTCAGGGTACCTGCCGGCAGCGCAATGCTGCCGTGGATATATATCAAACTGCCAAATACGGTTAAGTTACCCGATATCTGGACGAAGTCCGGGCCGGTGGGAGCCTGCACCAATGCGACAGCCACGGGAGTGGGTCTTATCGTGTACGGCGTCATGATCAGGCTGGAAGTGACCGTGCCCGTCAACTCGACGTTGGCATACACGGCGTAGTCCGGTCCCGTTTGGGACGGCCGCAAGGACTCGCAGGCATAGAGATAGATGATGAACGGGCGGCCTGCCAGCTTAAAGACGTCCCGGCCCGTAATCGGGTTATTCCCGAACCACCCCATAGCTTCATAAGTGACTGTCTGGGTAGAGCACGATGCAACCAGGTTCTCCGAGGCTGCAAAGCCGGATATTATCGCTGCCGCTATCGCGATAGACCGCATCTTTCTTATAATCATTTGAGTTCTCTTGTCTCTTTCTTGTACCCCGCGAATGTACGAGCCCTAGATTGAGTTTAGATCGCTATGTTTCCTGAAATCAAGTCTTTGAGCTCACGCGGCCCAGAACGGTACCAGTACTGACGAGCCTGGCCGCTTCGGCCGAGCGAGGCGCATCTCACCCACCGGCCGCGATCTCGCATCCTAAGATGAAGCATCCAACTAAGATAGTCGTGGCGTCGCGAAGCGAGGCAACGCGATTTAGACGGCGCCAACGCGGACTGTGCTAAAAGCCACCCCACGCGGGCCTTCTCTCGCCCGCCACTGAGTCGGCTGCTGCAAAGTCTCCGCCCCGCGCGCAGGTGGACTGGGCAGAATCTCCCTAATAATAGAGGGGCGAGAATCGCCGATAGCGGCCTCGCCGGATATGGGTTGCTCGACCTTGAAGCCCTCACATCACATCGCGGACGCGCCCCGGGGCCACCGTTCGCCAGCGATCTAATCGTCGCGTCCGGTGCATCTGTGTCCATCTGAGGTTCCATGTTTTCGATACAATCGTAGAACCCATGCCCAACGATCCCGCGGCCATAGAAGTCCGCGACCTGGTGAAACGCTACGCGAAGTCCAATGTCAACGCCGTCGACGGCGTCACCTTCAGCGTCCGCCCCGGCGAGATCTTCGGCCTCCTCGGACCCAACGGCGCCGGCAAAACCACCACCATCGGCGTGCTCATCACCAGCGTGTTGCCCACCTCCGGCTCGGCCGCCATCATGGGTCTCGACGTGGCCCGCGACCCCATCGCCATCAAGCAGCGCATCGCCGTCGTCCCCCAGCAAAGCAACCTCGACCGCAGCCTCCGCGTGCGCGAAATCCTCACCTTTCACGCCGCCTATCACGGCGTGCCGCACCGCGAGCGCGAGCAGCGCGCCGACGCTCTCCTCGATGAGCTCGGCCTGGGCGACCGCAAGAACGATCGCGTCGCCCGCTACTCCGGCGGCATGTCGCAGCGGCTCATGATTGCGCGCGCCCTCATGCACGCCCCCGACGTGCTCTTTCTCGACGAGCCCACCAACAATCTCGACCCGCAGTCCCGCCTCTTCCTCTGGGACCGTATTCGCGCCCTCAACGCCCAGGGCCTCACCATCCTCCTTACCACCCACGATATGAGCGAGGCCGACCAGCTCTGCGGCCGCATCGCCATCATGGACAAAGGCCGCATCCTGGTCAATGACACCTCCGCCGAGTTGAAGAAGCTCATCCCCGGCGGCAACGCCGTCGAGTTGCGCGTGAGCCTACCCGCGCCCGATGCCGGCGCACTTGTGCTGCAATCGCTGCGCGGTCTCGCAGGCGTCAACAAAGTCGACGAGTTAGACGCCGGCGCCCCAGCCGAACCCGATGACGAGATCGGCGTGGTCGCCTACCGGCTCTACGCCGAAAAGGCCCCTGCGCTGGTCGGCCCCGCCACTGAAGCCGTGCTGCGGGCCGGCGCGCAGGTCCGCGATCTGCACGTCAAGCAACCCAGCCTGGAAGACGTCTTCATCTATCTGACAGGGAGGCACCTGCGCTAAGTGAAGTGGGGCAGGCTCTCAGCCTGCGGCGGCCTCTCAGGCCGCCAGGACATCATAATGAAATCTCGGACAATCTACCAATGACGCCCGCACGCCACACCAATCGACTTTGGCTCGCCGCCAACGCCTTCGGCGCTACCTTACGCCGCGACCTCGTGGTCACCCGCCGCGAGCTTCCTCAATTCCTCGTCCAGGCCCTCATCCAGCCCATGTTCTTCCTCCTGATCTTCTGCAAGATCCTGCCTAGCATCGGGCTCGCCGCCGGAAACTTCGCGGCATTGCTCCTTCCCGGCATCGTGGGACTCACCGAGCTCATGGCCGCCATACAAGGCATCACGCTGCCGCTGGTGCTCGACCTCGGGTACGCGCGCGAAATCGACGACCGCTTGCTCGCTCCCATGCCCGTCTGGCTGGTGGCCGCCGAAAAGGTGCTTTTTGCCGCCCTGCGCGGCATGGTGGCGGGAAGCGTGATTTTTCCGGCCGCCTGGTGGGTCCTGGGCAGCCGCTATGCCGTGCGCGGCGACCGCATCGGCGTGCTCATCGGCATGATCGTGCTGGCCGCCTTTGCCGGATCCGGCATCGGCCTGGTCATCGGCACGGTGGTGAAGCCGGAGCAAATCAGCTTGATGTTTTCCGTCATTCTGACGCCGCTATTGTTCACCGGCTGCACCTACTACCCGTGGGGCGCCCTGAGCGGCATCCGCTGGTTCCAGGTCATCACACTCTTCAACCCGCTGACCTACGCCGCCGAAGGTTTGCGCTACGCCATGGTGCCGCCGATTCACGGCCACGCCATGCCCACTTTGCCAATGCCGTGGGTGCTGTTGGCGCTGGCCGCCACACTGGTGCTCTGTTTCACATTCGGCGCCCGCACCTTCCGCTCGCGCGTGGTCAGTTGACCTCAACCAATTGGCCGCCGATGCACTCAGATAGAACAAGCAATCCGGAAGCTGACCGAAGCTGACCATGGTGTGCACAGGGGCGCTTGGACTGCCGGCGGTCCGTAACCGGCCTAGCCCCTGGCCCGGCGTGCCTGGCCGAACGGCCTGAAGTACACGTACGCAAGGATCTCTAGCGGTCTTCCTTGAGTTTCTCCCAGCTCACGTCTTTATGTCCCGCACCCACGGCGCGCCCCGAGATCGAACACTTTTGCCAGGAGTGATAGAATGACACGAAAGTGGTCCGCCGCATGGCTGGTTGGACCAAGGCAGTAAGTGTCTTCGACTGGCACGCTGCCGGTTTTAGGAGGGTCACATGGACAGTTTCGCTACATCTTCTTTCGCGTCCTTGAGGCTTGGATTGATCGGGATCCTTCTTGGGGCGGGAAGTACCGCACTTGCCCAGCGGCCGGCGATCTCGCCGCTCTCGGCCAACGACGTGTCCTGGTTGTTTCCGCCGCCGGCGCGGGCCGCGGATTTTGACAAGTTGATCGCCGTGCGCGACCTCACCACCGGAAAGCCGTCGGCGGCAAAGCGCGATCCGATTTGGCCTGACGCGGTGTTCAAGCAGTTCCTCGCCATCGCCGCCAGCCCCGCGGCCGAAGCCGGGGGCAAGCAGATTGGCCTGCCCGCCGAGGCTCAGACCATCGATGCCTGGTTCGTCGCTGGTATCCGCATCGATGCCGGTGCGCCGGGTCTCTCCAACGAAGTGGTTGGCCAATTCGGGCGGTCGCCGGAGATTCGCCTGATTGTCCAGCCGGTGACGCGGAACCCGGATGGCACACCCAAAGTGCTCGACATCGCGGCGCATCTCATTTTCAATTTCGTGGCCGGACAAAACGACCCCGCCCAGACCGGTTGTCTTCAGCGGCCAAAGCCCGATCTCGTCGCCTTCAAGGCCATTGTGGCGGAACTTGCAGCCTTACGAACCAGGTTGAGTAGAGGCCTGCTTGGTAACAGGGTCGCAACCTCCGGCGTTCCTCTGGGAGTTCACCCCGGACTGGCGAACGCGACGACTGCAAAAAATGTCCGCAAGGAAATGAAGTCGTTTCTCGAAAGGCATATTTCCGGTCAGCGCTTGGATGCCATGGCCATCGCGGCGCTTCCCGCGGGAGCGCCTGCGCCCTGGATATTCTTGTCGATGACCAAAGTGCCTCCCGGTGTCGTACCGGCATTGCCGAATGGCGGTTTCGTTCCCGTTCACGGTCCCACCCTCGACGGTCAACAATTCGCGCAGATGCTGGAGCCCATCGGAACCGTTCCGCCAGTTGTTCCAGCGCCCGCCACAAACAATCTCAACCCGATTACGTGCAGGAACGCGGCGTTGCCCGCCGGTCTGCCCGTTGCCGAACGCAGCGGATCTTCGACGACCGAGCTCTTCGCCAGCCCGCCACCGGCTGCTAAGGCAAAGCAGGTCCTCGACCTGATCGCCGATCCTGCGAAAAGTCACTTCTTCAATACGGATTGTATAAGCTGTCATACCGAAACCCGGCGCGCCATGGATCTTCTGCCGCTCAACGATATCAAGGTTGTTTCGGGGATCGATCCGGCTGTGCTGCCGGGCGGTGACTGGAACGTGCGCAATTTCGGCTGGTCGCCGTCGGGCGGGGGGCAGGCTCAGGCCACCGTGACGCGGCGCACGGCCGCCGAGACCGCCGCCGTGGTAGCGTTCATTAACTCGGAACTGGCCGCCAAGTAGCGGGATGGAGGCTTAGCGGGCCGCACCGCACTCAGATGGTCTTCAGATACTCAAGCAACGCCGCCTTCCGATCCTCCGTCAGGTTGGTGCCATACTTATCGCCGGTGTGGCCGATATTACTGTTTCCCGGTTGAGATGTGTCGAAGGTCCAGCCGCTTCCGCCTGTTACGTAACCTACCTTCGCCGGATCGTATTCACGATTTCCCACAATGAATTTCGCAGGGCGCTGAGCGGGGTGCAGCAAGTCCCAAAGCGTCGGCACCGATCCATTGTGCAGGTACGGCGCCGTCGCCCAGACGCCGGTCAAGGGCCGCGCCAGGTACTGACCGGTTGCGCGCCAGATCACCGGGTTGGCATCCATGGCCGCTTGATCGGCGGGGGAGATTCCGTCGTCTAAAAAGGCGCGCGCCTTCAGGCTGTCTAGGATCGGCTTGACGGCGGCGGGGAACGGCACGCCCCCGGCCACGGGCCGGCCGAAACTGTTGGCCCGTTGCGGATCGGTCCCGACCTCGGTCAGCGCGTACAGGCGGTTCTGGTGGCAGTCGCGGCATGTATCGTTGAAGATCTTCTCGCCGGCCGATGCCTTCGCGTGGTCGATGGGTCCCAGAACATCGGCGGGCCACTTGGGCGGCTGGAGCTTGTGGACCAGCACTTCAAGCCGGTGCAGATTCGCAATCCGCAGCGTCGATTCATAGGTTCGTGGATCGAACACCGCGCCCATCCCGAGGGCCTGTCCGATGTTGCGCTCGAGGATCGAGTTGGTGTTGCCGTCGTAGTGGATCCAGACGGTGTCCGTTCCTGAGCGCTGCTGGATCGTGTCCGGGACGTCCCAGATGAACGGAAAGCTGACGGGCGACTGCATCGCTATGTGATCCTTCGGGAACAGCAGGGTGCGCGCTGCGCCAAAGGCATCGATGCGGCCGGGCCCGGGCTCGGTGCCATCCAGCAGCAGCTTGCCGTTCTTCAGGTAGGCGAGCCTGGCCTTCAGTAACGCGAGATACTCGTGGACGCGCGCCCGGAAGGTCTTGCCCTGCAGAGAGGCGGCTGCCCCCGTGGCGTCCGCCGTCTGCGAGGACACGCTGTGGAAGTTTTTGTCCGCGGTTGATGCGGCAGCCACGTCTCCCGCGGCCTTCGCCGCAGGACCGGAAGCGTAACTGGAAGTGTCCCCTGTCGGCGCACCGTCGCCGGCGTGCAAATCGCGGTCTATGCCCTTCGCCAGCTCGATCCACTTCGCGGGATCGCGCAGCGTGGCTTCGAGCGATTCCTTGAACTCCACCTGATAGCTCTGGAGGTCCACCATTGAGGGCGCGCCGTCGATTAGCAGCCTCTTTCCACGATAGGTCAATTCGCCCACGTGGCAGGCGGCGCAGTTGAACCCGGCCATTTCAAGACCGGTGTGGCTCTTGTCGCGCGAGTGGACCGTGGTGACGCCAACGGGCAACCCGTACGGGCCGGCGGCATCGGGGATGAAACCGAAGCGCTCCATATTCTCGAGAAACGGCTTGCCGGTCTTCACGCTCACGACGTTAGCGAGCAGCGCGTACGGCATCAACTCGCTGCCCTCGGCGAGATGGTGGAATTCGGCGCGCTCGGCGTCGGACCATCCATTCTGGCTCCAGACCACGGCTTCCGCGGAAAGTGAAGACGACGGCTGTGGGCCTGACGGCTTTTGCGCGCATCCCGTCAGGATCAATGATCCCGCGATTGGAATCAGGAACAAAGGGAGGCTCGGTCGCATTGGTCAATTATACGCTCCCGTTTTGCACTTCTTCTACTACTTCCATCAGTCTTGTGGGGCAGGTTGTCAACCTGCAGGCCGATTGTCAATCGGCCTTTCCTTATTGCGGCTTGCCGCGATGTAGGCGCGATGTGGGGCAGGCCGCTCAGGCCGCCAATGGCCGCAGGCCGGTTTACAGTGACACGCCAAGCGGATATTTAACTCCATGTCCTTCAACCTCCTGGCGCCTCGATCCACGCTTTCCCTTCCACCGCGGGGCTAACATCGAATGTGAAGGAACAAAGTGCCTCCGCAACCCGGTGCCTCGAATCGTACGTCGGCGAGCTTGACCGCCTGAGCAGCCTCACCATGGCTGCCGGCAAAGACTATAACGACGAACTCACTTTCATCCTGAACCACGCGGAAGTCTCGCTCGACCTGCTCGGCCCGGAGCATCCTGCCAGCGACGGCATCGTCGAGTTGACGCACGCTGCCATGCGCTGCGCCGCGACCACCCGCAGCCTGTTGCTGTTGACGCTGCGAGCCCGCGAGTCGGTCCGCTACGCTAAAGTGGGAGCAGACCATGCGAATCCTGGGGATTGAGACCTCCTGTGACGAGAGCGCCGCCGCCGTAGTGGAAGACGGCGCCGCCATTCTCTCCTCGGTGGTCGCCTCGCAGTTGGAAACCCACGGCCGCTACGGCGGTGTGGTCCCGGAGTTAGCCTCGCGCGAGCACCTGCGCGCCATCGTGCCCGTCACCCGCGAAGCGCTCAGCCTCGCCCGCACTCCGCTGACGGACCTTTCCGCCATCGCGGTCACTGCCGGGCCCGGACTGGTCGGCTCGCTCCTGGTGGGTCTCACCTACGCCAAAGCGCTGTCGTTCGCCACTGGCGTTCCGCTGATCGGCGTCAACCACATTGAAGGGCATATTCATGCGGTGGTGCTGGAATCCGCCCGCGACGGGCGCCCGGTAGAGTATCCGGCGCTGGCGCTGGTGGTCAGCGGCGGCCACACGCACCTGTTTGAGGTGCGCGAGGGTTTCTCCTACCGCCTGCTCGGTAAGACCCGCGACGATGCCGCCGGCGAAGCCTTCGACAAGGTCGGCAAGTTGCTCGGTTTCGGGTACCCCGGCGGGCCGGTGATCGACCGCCTGGCGCCCTATGGCAATCCGCGCGCGGTGCGTTTCACGCTGGCCCGCATGAAGGGCAACGCGCTCGATTTCAGTTTCAGCGGTCTGAAGACGGCGGTGCTGCGCTGGGTTGAAAGCCACGATCTCGCCGCCGAAATTGGCGCGCGCCGCGACCTTCTGCGTGCGGTTCCCAATCCATCGCTCGACGAGTGGCTCGCCGTCACTCCGCAAACCACCCGCGACCTGCTGGCGTCTTTCCAGCGCACCGTCATCGAGGAACTGCTGCGGCGCGCTGCCGCTTCCTCCGATAGCATCGGCGCCCGCACCCTGATCGTTTCCGGCGGAGTGGCTTGTAACTCAGGCTTGCGCGCCGCCGCGCGCGACGCCCGCCTGCCCTGCCCCGCCTTGTTTCCCTCGCCCGGCCTCTCCACCGATAACGCCGCCATGATCGCCGCCGCCGCCTTCCCGCGCCTCGCGCGCAAACAATTCGACGACCTCACCCTCCCCGCGCGCGCCAATCTGGCCCTCGCCTAACCAGCGGGGCTAAAGCCTCGCGCGGACTGAAGTCCGCCCTCCATCTCACTCCTCGCTAATTCGCCGCGCCGCCTCATCCCAGTAAACGGTCTTCTTCCGGAAGTACGACTCGTTGGCCATGTGACAAGCAATCGCGGCGTGGTTGCCGAAGACCGCATCCTCCGCCACCGGTTTGCGGCTCTTCACCGCCTGGAAGAAGTTCCACAAATGGGGCCGTACGTCGTCCCAGTCGTTGCCCTTATAGACCGTATCGTCCATCAGCGGCTCGCGCCCTGGCGTGACTGGATGCTCGGCCTCCCACTGCTTGACGTACGCCTCGCGCATCTTCGCTGGAAAGCCGCTGGAGTAATAGCTGGGCGCGGTATCCACGCCCCGTTGCGGCGAGTGCCGCAGTTCGCCCCCGTTGGCGTCCAGAATCCCTTTCGGCCCCATGAAGCGCGCCAGTTCCGGCGTCTCCGTACCCAGGCCCAGACGAACATACACCGGCGTGCGGTGATAGTCGAATAGCACCGCGTGCAGGTCCGGCATGTTGCGACCGTCCGGCCAGCGGAGGACGCCGCCTAGCGCCGAAGCCGAGCGCGGCGCTTCGTTCCAACCCAGCGTGTACAGCATGCCGCTGATCAGGTGGACCATCAAGTCGCCGCCCACGCCCGTGCCATATTCCTTCCAGCAGCGCCACCGCGCGAAGCGGAGTGGGTCGAAAGGAATCTTCGGCGCATCGTTCAGCCAGGTGTCCCAATCCAGGTTTGCCGGCGAGAGGTCCAGCGGCGGCGGATACTCCCAAGCGCCCGTGGGATCGTTGCGCCCGAGTGTCAGTTCCACCATCTCAACTACGCCAATAGCGCCGGATTTGTACAACTCCCTAGCCTTAGCGCATAGCACCGAGCTCACCCGCTGCGAGCCGATCTGCACGATGCGGCTGTTCTTCTGGGCCGCCTCTGCCATATCGAATCCCTGCGCGGCGGCGTGCGACATCGGCTTCTCACAATAGATATCCTTGCCCGCGTTGCAGGCGTCCACCACCACGCGCTTGTGCCAATGGTCGGGTACCGCCGCCACGATGCAGTCGATATCCTTGCGGTCCAGTAACTCCTGATAGCGGCGCGTAGTCGGGAGCGTGGGATTCCCCGTGATCTCCCTGGCCAGTGTATGGCGGCCATCGTAAAGGTCGGCGGCCGCGACGCACTCCACACCGGGCAGTGTAATCGCGGTTCCCAGCAGGCCCGAACCCTGCATGCCGATGCCGATCATGCCGAACCGCACACGGTCGCTGGCGGGCGCCGGTCCGGACGCCGCGCCCAGCCCCTGCGGAGCAAGCAGGACGGTGCGGGCGGCCAGCAGGCTCCCACTGCCGCTCAGAAACGTTCGGCGGGAAAGAGGTGTATTCATAGCTATGCCTTCAGAATACCGTGCCGCACGCAATTGCGCCTGTGCATTAGCCGCTATCTGAACCTCGCAGCCATCAAGACCATGGTCGCCGCCGAAGCGGAAGCCCAGAAGCGCAAACGTCCAGGTGGTGACCATCTGCGTCGTCGATGAAGGCGGCAACCT
The DNA here is from genome assembly GCA_049520215.1 of Bryobacteraceae bacterium. Taxonomy (GTDB): domain Bacteria; phylum Acidobacteriota; class Terriglobia; order Bryobacterales; family Bryobacteraceae; genus Bog-159. The sequence goes on from JBEKPZ010000026.1 coordinate 27,045, forward strand.
GCTCTTCCTTGCAGAAGGCTGACGGCGCCGGATTGAACACGGTTCAATTCGCCCAAAAGAAGGCGCGCCACTCCGCGTTTTACAAGCAACCCTCTAAGGCCGCCGCCGACCAACTCAAGACCGGCGATCTCTCGGTACTGGCGTTCCCCGACGCTTTTCCCAATCAAGGCGGACTGCCCATTCAGGTCGACGGCCAGACTATCGGAGGCCTCGGTGTGAGCGGCGCGCCTTCGGAAGTGGACGAAGCCATCGGGCACGTGGCGCTGGATGCCCTGAAGCAGGACAGGCCTCCTGGCCTGTCCATCCGTCTGACCAGGGGTCCGACGCTGTTCGCGAGCCTCGCTCGCGAAAGGCCGATTAACAATCGGCCTGCAGGTTACCAACCTGCCCCACAGCAAATGGCCAAAGTCCCATCGAAATCGAACATCCGGTCCCAAAACCGGACACCGGAGCGCACGCAACCTGTGCCGCCTCTCCAAAAACCAGTGGAAGGGGAATTGCCCATGACAAACCTACAAAATGTACTCATTCCGAAATCGCCTAGCCCTGCTGTGGGTTGCCTCGACTTCAATCGTCTTCGCTCAATCGTCTGAAGTTTCCATTGAGTCACCCAAGCCGCCGCCGGTGGTCGGCCACATCCTGACGCCATTTCACCTGGAGAAACGCAGAGTCGCGCCGGCCACTTTGAGCAACACCCCCCGTTTGGAATCCCTGGTTCGGGCGGGCAACCTCTACCTGTCCGTACAAGACGTGATCGCCCTGGTTTTGGAGAACAACCTGGACATCGCGGTGCAACGCTATAGTCCCTTTCTGGCGCGGGAAGTGCTGCGCCGGTCCGAGGGGGGCGGGTTTCTCCGCTCGGTGGACACGCCCATCGCCGCCGGACCTACCAGCGTCAGCACGGCCGGAGTCAGCGTCAACGCCAACGGGCTTGCCGGGGGCGCCGGCCTGGGTTCGGGCGGCGGCATTGTAAGTCAGATCGGACCGGTGCCTCCCAACTTGGATCCGAGCCTCTACGCCAGCTTTTCGACCGGCCACCTCACCACGCCGCTGACCAACGAGTCGTTCGACCAGACCAGCGTCCTTACCAACAGCTACCGGCAATATATCTTCCAGTATGCCCAACAGTTCATCACCGGCACCAGCGCGCAATTTACCTTTTACGACTACCGCAGCCTGCTCAACAGCGCGGTGCCCCTTTTCAACCCGTCGATCACCGGCTTCCTGGATCTGCAGATCTCCCAGAATCTTCTGCAGGGATTCAATATAGGGGTCAATAACCGCGATATCCGCATTGCGAAGAACAATATGAAAGTGACCAACCTGCAGCTTAAGCTGCAAGTGGCCACCACGGTCTCCGCGGCTCTCAATCTCTATTGGGACCTGGTGAGTTTCGTGGATGCCGTGCGCATCAAGGAACAAGCTCTGGCGACGTCCCAGAAACTCTACGACGACGACCAGAAGATGGTCAAGATCGGCTCGCTGCCGGCGGTGGAGGTGACCCGCGCCGCCGCTCAGGTCTCGGTCGGCAAACAGGATCTCCTGTTCGCCCAGACCAACGTTCAGCAACAAGAGATTGTCCTGAAAAACGCGCTGAGCCGCAATGCCATGGCCAACACCTGGTTGGACGATGTGCACATAGTGCCGCTGAATCCGATCGAAGTTCCTAAAACGGATGAGTTGAAACCGCTACCCGAACTGATCCCCGAAGCCATGGCGAACCGCATCGAGATCCAGCAGAGCCAGGTCAACATCGACAGCCAGAAGATAGCGATCAGGGGCTCCCGGAACGGCCTGCTGCCCACTTTGCAGGCCTTTCTGGAGCTGACCAATAACGGCCTGAGTGGCCCGGTGAACCCGATCTACAATGGCCAATCCGGCGCGCCGGACCTCTATTTCGCCGGCGGGACCGGAAACGCGCTGGGCCAGATATTCCGCCGCGATTTCCCGAACTACTCCGCCGGGGTCTCTCTCACCATCCCGTTCCGCAACCGCGCTGCCCAGGCGGACTATGTGACCGATCAACTTCAACTCCGGCAAGCCGAACTGCGGTTCCAACGCGTGGCCAACCAGGTAACCGTGGATGTGAAGACCGCGTCGATTGGGCTACAGCAGGCCCGCGCGCGTTACGAGACGGCCGTCGATACCAGAAAACTCGGTGAACAGAGCCTCAAAGACGAGCAGAACCGGTTTCAACACGGCGTGTCCAGCGTCACCCTGGTGATTCAGGCGCAAAGAGACCTGGCCAACGACGAAGACGCCGAAGTGCAGGCCATGGCCAACTATACGCACGCCAAGATAGCATTTGACATGGCCATGGGCCGGACGCTGGAAGTGAACAATATCTCCATGCAAGAAGCCGTTGCCGGACACGTCGGCAGAGAGTCGGTCATACCTGAGTCGCTGCCGGACGCTAAGAAGGAGCTTTCCAAATGAGTGCCCGGAATCTGTTCACTTGTATCTTAGTCGCCGCAGTCTGTTCCGCGCAGGACCAGCCATTTACGATCGATAAACCCCACCTGCCGCTACCCATCCGGTCTTATGCGGCGCCGTCAGTGCCCGCCAGCCGCCCGGGCAACTCCAAGCGGCTGCACGATCTGCTGCGGGCCGGCAAGCTGTATCTGACGGTGCAAGATGCGCTGGCCCTGGCGATCGAGAACAATATGAACCTGGAGGTGGACCGCTATGGGCTGCTGCTTGCGCAGTCGTCGTTGGAGCGGGTCAAAGCCGGCGGCCCGCTGCGCGGCGTGCCCAGCGCCAGTGCGCAGGTGGCCAGCGTGGACGCCGGGCTGGGCGTGAGCGGCAGTCAGCAGAGCGCCGGCCTTGGCGGCGGCGGAGGGGGAACCAGCAGCGGCAGCGCCGGGGGCGCGGTGATTCAACAGGTCGGCGCGATTACACCAAACCTCGATCCCGTTCTGCAAAACACCACGACTTTTGGACACTTGACCTATCCGCAGGCGAATGCCATCGCGAGTCAAACGGCCTTTGTGGTCCAGTCCGTCCGCACCTATAACACCGTGCTCCAGGAAGGACTGCTGACTGGCGGCTATATACAGTACCGGGACTACGAACAGTATCTGAACGAGAACGTTCCCACCGACACCCTGGAACCCGCGGTGGCCCCTTACATGAGCCTGGCCATGCGGCACAACCTGTTGCAGGGCTTCGGCGTCAAGCTCAACGACCGCTTCATCCGCATCGCGCAGATCAACATCTCCGCGTCGCGGGAAACATTCCGCTCGCAGTTGCTCGACCTGACCGCCAGCGTGCTCAACCTTTATTGGGACTTGGTCAGCGCCAACGACGAACTGAAGGTGAGACAAAGCGCCCTGCAGGCGTCGCAAAAGTTTCTACGGGATACTCAGACGGAGATCGCGGCGGGCGCCATGCCGCAAGTCCAACTTTCGCGCGCCAAAGCCGAGGCTGCCAGTAGCCTGCAGGATGTCGTGGTTGCGCAATACAACGTGCGCCAGCGAGAGAACATGCTCAAGGACGCATTGACCCGCATGCGGGACCCTGAGATAGAGGCCGCCGAAATCGTGACGCTCGACAGCATCCAGGTCCCGGACACCGACGACTTGCCGCCTTTGCGCCAGTTGGTCTCGACGGCCATGGAGAAGAGGCCCGATGTGGCGGTCTCGAAGTTCCGGGACCAGACCTCCGAGATATCCCTGGTGGGAACCGAAAACCCGCTGTTGCCGACGCTGCAGGTGCAACTGCAAACGTATAACCGCGGCGCGGCGGGCGCGCCCCAGTACCAACCGAACCCCTATTTTATCGGCGGTTATGGCACGGCGCTGCAACAGATCTTTCGGCGGGATTTCCCCAGTGAACAGGGCTCTCTGAGTCTGTCGATTCCCTTGCGAAACCGGCAGGCGCAAGGCGACTACGGCATCGACCAGTTGCAATACCGCCAGTCGCAGGTCGGCAGCCAGAGAGACACCAACCAGATCGTCGTCGATATCTCCAACCAGCTCAGCGCGCTCCGCCAGTCTCGCGCGAAATACTCGGCAGCCAAACAGACACGGGTATTGCAGGAGGAGTTACTCGCCGCCGAGCGCAAGAAGTTCTCGTATGGCATTTCCACATTCAACGACATCATTATCGATCAGCGCGCGCTGGTCACCACGCAGATAGCCGAAGTGAATGCGGCAATCGCTTACGCGCGCGCCCGCGTGTCTCTCGACCAGGTGCTGGGCGAGACTCTGGAGAAGAACAATATCTCGCTCGATGAGGGGCTGGCCGGCAAAGTCCCTCGGTGACCGTGCATCAGTGGGGCAGGCCGCCCGGACCCCAAAACGTGTACACTCAGATTAGGAGTAACGCCGTCATGCTCTCTCCTATGGTGAGACCGCCGGGACTGGTAACCGGCGAGCGGTTGACCGTGGAGGAATTCCTGCGCCGTTGGGAAGAACTCCCGGACTTGAAGAACGCTGAACTCATCGATGGAGTGGTCTACGTGTCCTCACCCGTCAGCCTCAACCACGGAAGCCTCGATATTCTGATCCACTGGTGGCTCGCGCATTATGCTCACGCAACGCCTGGATGCAAGGGCGGTAGCAACAGCACCTGGCTGATGTCGGGTAGCGCCCCGCAGCCCGATGCCTACCTGCGCATCTTGCCCTCGCACGGCGGCCAGTCCGGAAACGAAGGGCCGTTGGGCGCCGGCGCGCCCGAATTGGCAGTCGAAATCTGCGTGACATCCACAGAGGTCGATTTCGGGCCCAAACTGGCGCTCTACCAACTGGCCGGCGTGTGGGAATACATCACTGTGGAACAATTTGGGCAGCGTATGATCTGGCGCGTCCTGGAAAATGGCGCCTATGTTGCCCAAACACTCCCTGCGGACGGCATCGTCCGCTCCCGAGTTTTTCCAGGGCTGTGGCTCGACCTGGCCGCCTTCTGGGCCGACGACGGCGCGAAGATGCTGGCGGTGCTGAACGCCGGCCTCGCGTCCCAGGATCACCGGGATTTTGTCGCACGTCTCGCGGCGCCGAAGTAAGCCGCCCGCCTGCGCTCCGACCCGCCTTTACTTCTTCTTGCCCTGCGCGGCGACGGCTTCCATGGCCGCCTTCACCTTCTCCGGATCGCCCAAATAGTAACTGCGCAACGGCTTCAGATCCTCGTCGAGCTCGTAAACCAACGGCATCCCCGTGGGTATGTTCAACCCCACGATAGCCTCTTCGGAAACATCATCGAGATACTTCACCAGCGCGCGCAGGCTGTTGCCATGCGCGGCGATCAACACACGCTTGCCTGCGCGCACTGCGGGCGCGATGGTCGAGTGCCAATGCGGGAGAAAGCGGTTCACCGTGTCTTTCAGGCACTCGGTGAGCGGCAGTTCCTGCGCGGTCAGGTGCTGGTAGCGGGGGTCGTGACCGGGATAGCGTTCGTCGTCCGGAGTCAGCGCCGGCGGTGGGATGTCGTAACTGCGGCGCCAGATCTTCACCTGCTCCTCGCCGAATTTGGCCGCGGTCTCGGATTTGTTTAGACCCTGCAAGGCGCCGTAGTGGCGCTCGTTCAAGCGCCACGAACGGTGTACGGGAATCCACATCAGGTCCAACTCGTCGAGCGTCATCCACAGCGTGCGGATGGCGCGCTTGAGCACCGAGGTGTAGGCCACGTCGAAGGTGTAGCCTGCGGCCTTCAGCGCCACGCCGGCATCGTGCGCTTCCTGGCGTCCCTTATCGGAAAGGTCCACGTCGGTCCAGCCAGTGAAGCGGTTCTCTTTGTTCCAATCGCTCTCGCCGTGGCGGAGCAATACCAGTTTATGCATGGGCGCTCCTAACGGCGAAACGCCTTGCGTCCCGCGAACTGGGCCGCGCTGCCAAGATCCTCTTCGATGCGCAGCAACTGGTTGTACTTGGCAATGCGGTCGGTGCGGCTGGCCGATCCGGTCTTGATCTGGCCGGCGTTGGTGCCCACCACCAGGTCCGCGATGAACGGATCTTCGGTCTCGCCGGAGCGATGCGAAACCACCGAAGTGTAGTTCGCCGCCGCCGCCATGTGCATGGTCTCCAGCGTTTCGGTAACCGTGCCAATCTGGTTGAGCTTGATCAGAATCGAATTCCCGATGCCGCGTTCGATGCCGCGCTGGAAGATCTCCGGGTTGGTCACGAAGATATCGTCGGCGACGAGCTGAATCTTTCCGCCCAGTGCGCTGGTCAGCGTTTGCCAACCATCCCAATCCTCTTCCGACATTCCGTCTTCGAGCGAAATGATAGCGGGATATTGCCGCACCCAGTCGGCCCAGAACTCCACCATCTGGTCGGAAGTGCGCTCGCTCTTGTCGGACTTCTTGAAGACGTACTTTCCATCCTGGAAGAATTCGCTGGAGGCGGGATCGATGCAGATGCCGACCTGCTCGCCGGGCTTGTATCCGGCCTGCGAAATGCCTTCGAGCAACAACTCCAGCGCTTCGATGTTGGATTTCAGATTAGGCGCAAAGCCGCCTTCATCGCCCACCGCGGTCGAGTAGCCGCGCTTCTTCAGCACCTTCTTCAGCGTGTGAAAAACTTCCACGCCCATGCGGATCGCTTCGGAAAACTTCGTAGCGCCGAAGGGCGCGATCATGAACTCCTGCACGTCCACGGAATTGTCCGCGTGCGCGCCGCCGTTGAGCACGTTCATCATGGGCACGGGCAGCACGCGCGCGCCGGCGCCGCCCAGATAGCGGTACAGCGGCGTGTGCTGGGAGGCAGCCGCGGCGCGCGCCGCGGCCATGGAAACGGCCAGAATGGCGTTGGCGCCCAAGCGGCCTTTGTTCGGCGTGCCGTCCAGTTCGATCATCAGGCGATCGATTTCCACCTGCTGCGTGGCGTCCTTGCCTTGCAGCGTTTGGGCGATCTCGCCGTTCACATGGCTGACCGCTGATTGCGTACCTTTTCCCGAATAGCGCGTTTGATCGCCGTCGCGCAGTTCCACGGCTTCGTGTTCTCCCGTGGAGGCGCCGGAGGGCACAGCCGCCCTACCCATGCTGCCGTTCGCCAGGTGAACATCCGCTTCCACCGTGGGGTTGCCACGCGAATCCAGGATTTCCCGGCCCGTTATTCGAACAATGGTGGTCATAAAGGTATAGAGTAGCAGAAGAAGAAGTCAGAAGACAGAAGACAGAAGTCAGAAGACAGAAGTCAGAATGGGAGTACATTGGAGAAATGTCCAATTCCGGATGGCGCGCGATCGCCACTTCAGCCGTTTTCACGTGCGCGCTGTTTGCAGAGAGGCCGACGGACGTCCCGCGTGCGACCTTTTCCAAGGACGTCGCGCCGGTTTTGCAAAGGCATTGCCAGACCTGCCATCGCCCGGGAGAAGCCGCGCCTTTTTCTCTGCTCACGTACCAGCAGGCGCGACCCTGGGCCAAAGCCATTAAGGAAGCGGTGCTGCTCAAGAAGATGCCCCCGTGGTTCGCCGATCCGCACTACGGTAGGTTTTCGAACGATCGGTCGCTAACCCTGAGCGACGTGAACACGCTGGTTGCCTGGGCCGATGGCGGCGCACCGGAAGGCGATGCCAGGGATCTGCCGTCGAAGCTCGACTATGTGGTCGGGTGGTCCATCCCGAAGCCGGATGTGGTGTTCGAGTTTCCGCGGGCGTTTCAGATTCCGGCAACCGGCACGATCGAATATCAGAAGGTGATCGTGCCTTCCGGATTCACCGAGGACAAATGGGTGCAGTTCGCCGAAGCGCGCCCGGACGATCGCGCCCACGTGCACCATATGATCCTGTATGTGCGCGAGCCCGGCTCCCATTGGCTTCGCGGTGAGCCGGCTGGTGTGTTTTTCGTAGCGCCAAAAGTAACGGATGACAGCACCGATACAAGCGCGCTCCCGAGCGATTTCCTGGTGGGTTATGCGCCGGGGCAGCCGCCGGAGATCCTGCAGCCCGGTCAAGGCAAGCTGGTCAAGGCCGGCTCGGATTTCGTGATGGAGATCCATTACACCACCAATGGCACGGCCAGTACCGACCGCAGCAAGTTCGGCCTGGTATTTGCCAAGGAACGGCCGAAAGAGCGCGTGCTGACACTTTCCGCCACCAACGGCAAATTCAAGATTCCGCCGGGGGACCCGAACTACCGCGTGGACGCCGCGTTCGAGGTTGGCGCCGCCGTCAAGCTGGCCAGCCTGCATCCGCACATGCACGGGCGAGGCAAGGATTTCGAATACCGCATCGTGTATCCGGCCGGCGGGACGCAGACCATTCTCCGCGTGCCGCGCTACAACTGGCATTGGCAACTCTGGTACAACCTCGCGGAACCCCTGGTGCTGCCGAAAGGCGCGCGCATCGAATGTACGGCGCACTTCGACAACTCGCCAAACAATCCGGACAACCTGGACTCCAGTAAAGAAGTGACTTGGGGCGACCAGAGTTGGGACGAGATGATGGTAGGCTTCTTCAATCTGGAGTTCCCCGCCGATACGCCGGTGGAAGAAATCCTGCAACGCACGGTGGCGAAGAAGAAGCTGCTGGCCATCGGCGAGGAGAAGGGCTACCGGCACGAAGCCGTCTCGCACGCGCTGGCCACCATCGAGCGTCTGGGCCGGGAGAGCGGGCTTTGGGATACCACCATCCGCACCGACACCGAGGCGCTCACCAAGAAAAAGCTGGAGTACAACGCTCCCAACCTGAACAATTTCGATGCCGTGTTGTTCTACACGGGCGGCACTTTGGAAATGGACGACCAGCAGAAGGCGGATTTTCTTTCGTTCATTCATGACGATGGCAAAGGCTTCATCGGAGTCCATAGCGCCACCATTACGTTCACCAACTGGCCGGAATACGGAGAGATGATCGGCGGCTATTACGACGAGCACCCCTGGGGCACCTTCAATGCGCCCATCGCCGTCGAAGACCCGGCCTTTCCCGGCATGAGCCAGTGGCCGGGCGCGTTCGTGCTGCGCGATGAGATCTACCAGTTGCGGAACTATTCGCGCGACAAGCTGCGCGTGCTGCTGCGCCTGGATGCGGACAAACTCGATCTGGCCAACAAGAACGTCCACCGCACCGACCGCGATTTCGCCGTGGCGTGGGCCAAAATGTACGGTAAGGGTAGAGTGTTCTATTCCACACTGGGGCATCCCGTCGAGAATTGGGACCGCAACGACCTGCAGAAAATGTACGTCGAGGCGATCAAGTGGGCTATGAAACTGCAAGATGCCGACGTGACACCGCGTCCGCTGGGAGGGCAGCCGTGACGCGCCGGACTTTTGCGTTCATGGCAGCCGCGGCGGGATTGCGGGGGAGGCTGAACATTGGCATCGGAACGTATAGCTACCACGGCCTTTCCATGGAGGCAATGATCGTCCAGTTGCAGGCGCTGCGCATCCAGGAGATCGAAATGTCGCGCGGCGAGTTCATGCTCCTTGCGCATCCCGGCGAGGAGCGTTTCCGCGCCGCGCGCGCGTTGTTCGACAAGGCCGGGATACGCTGCGTGTCATACTATGCGGCGACCATCCATGACGAACACGAACTCGATTTGGCGATCCGGTTTGCCAAGTTGCTGGGAGCCGGCAACATCACGGGAGACGCCACCGGCGGACCGCTGCTGAAGCGCATCGACGAACGCTGCACGCAGGCGGGGCTGAGCTTTGGCATCCACAACCACTATTTCAAGACGAAGTTTGCCTACGAGAGCCCCGACGACGTGCTGCGGGCGCTGACCGGTTTGTCGAAGACCGTAGGCGCAACGGTGGATGTCGGGCAGTTCGCGTCCTGCGGATACGACACGGTGGACGCGGTGCGGAAACTTGCGCCTTATCTGAAGCTCGTGCATCTCAAAGACATCGCGGCGGCGGGCGCGGAAGACAACGTGCTGCTCGGCCAAGGGATCGCGAAGATCCCGGAAGTGATGCAGGAGTTGCACAAGCTGCATTTCCGTGGGCTAGTGGCCATCGAATATGAAAAAGAGGGTCCCGTCGACCAGGACCTGCGCCAGGAGGTTGCCTACGCCCGTAAGCTGGCCTGAAGTGGGGCGGACCTCCAGGACCCGCTCCCGCGAAATATCGATTATGTTGCGACATATATACTTACTCACGCTAGCGTCTCTTGCGCTCGCCCAGACGCATCCCATACTTCCTATTGGCTCCGCGGCACCGGACTTTGCGCTGCCGGGAGTGGACGGAGAAATCCACCGGCTCGCCGATTATGCGGCCAGCCCGATCCTGGCGATTGTCTTCACCTGTAACCACTGCCCAATCTCGCAACTGTACGAACAGCGCATCCAGCGCCTCTTCGAAGACTATCGCGACAAGGGCGTGGCCGTCGTAGCCATCCAACCGAACGCGCCCGAAGCGCTCCGGATCGACGAGCTGGATTCCTCGGATATGAGCGACACTCTTGCGGAGATGAAGATCCGCGCGGCTTACAAGCACCTCTCTTATCCGTACCTATACGACGGCGAAACCCAGGCCGTCGCGCGGGCTTACGGTCCGCAGGCCAC
>JBEKPZ010000027.1:0-42441 GCA_049520215.1 Bryobacteraceae bacterium
GACCGGCGCGCTTACGATTCCCAACCAGCCTTCCAACACCCTGGTGACGCGGCTGATCCCTGCGCCAATGCGCCACGGCTCCAGCGTTTCCGTAAAGGGCCGCTACGGCCTCGGCGTATTCGGCCAGAGGATGGCGCCGCTTCCGGCACTCGCTCCAACGTTCAGCATGGCGCGCACGCCGGTTGCACGGCCGGTGACAGCGCCGGTTGCCCGGCCGGTCTCGTTCGGGATGGCGGCAACTGGCACGCCTGGGTTCCGGCCGATGGACCAGTTCGGCTCCCCGCTAGCCGCAGTATCGGCTCCGGTCTCGACGGGCGATGCCGGCGCGGCGGGTTCCTTCGGGATCTCGTTGTCCTCGGCGGCATCCTATAACAGCATGAGCTCAATGAACCACATGCGCTTCGAATGCGGCGTGGATCTGAAGGCCTTGTTGAAGACCAGCCGGAAGCAACTGCTGAAGGGCCTGTGGGCCGCTCCGGATTCGCCGGACGCGCTGGACCTTGGCTACATGACCTACACCGGCAGCCACTAAACACCACTTCCTTTCCGGCACTTGTTGCACGGCGGATGGCTTCGGTGGGGCAGACGATCGTTTTATGTCGTCTGCCAGCCCCGAAGGCGGCAGACCACGAAGTGCGATGGTCTGCCCCACCAAAAGCCGCGCGCCGGCATGCCCGGCGGAATGCCTACGAATTTCTGCTACCTTGCATACATGGATCGGATGGCACAACCTACCGCGACGCGACTCGTCTCGCTGGACGTCTTCCGCGGCGCCACCATGGCGCTCATGGTGCTTGTCAATACCCCTGGCGACGGCGCGCACACTTACGGACAGCTGCAACACGCCGAGTGGAACGGCTGGACGTTGACCGACACGGTCTTCCCCTCGTTCTTGTGGATCGTGGGCGTCGCTATCACGCTTTCGCTCGGCAAGCGCATGGCGGCGGGCGATGCGCGCGGGCATTTGTTCGCGCAGGTGCTGCGGCGGGCCGCGATTCTGTATATGCTCGGATTGGTGGTCTACGCCTATCCGTTCAGCCTGTCGACACAGCGATGGCTCGGCGTTTTGCAGCGCATTGCCATCTGTTACCTGATCGCCTCGGCTATTTATCTGACCACGGGCGTGCGCGGCCAACTTATCTGGATCGGGTCTCTTCTTGCGAGTTACTGGCTCCTCATGAAGTTGGTTCCGGTTCCCGGCTATGGCGCCGGCGACCTCGCCGTGGGGCACAACTTAGCGAACTATATCGACCGGATCGTGTTGGGCAGCCACAACTATGCAGGCACCAAGGCCTGGGATCCGGAAGGCATCGTCAGCACCATCCCGGCCATCGCCACGGCCCTATTTGGCATCCTGGCGGGCCACATTCTACGCATGCGGCGCCAACTCTCCACGCGCGCCGCCTGGCTGTTGGGGAGCGGCGCCGTCCTGATCGCTCTGGGACTGGTCGCCTCCATCTGGTTGCCGATCAACAAGAAGCTTTGGACCAGCTCGTATGCGCTGCTCATGGCGGGATTGGACTTCGTAGTCTTCGCCATTTGCCTCTGGCTGGTGGATATCCGCGGGTTCAAGCGCGCCGTGAAGCCGCTGACCATCATGGGTATGAACGCCATCACGGTCTATATGATTTCCGAGTTGCTGGATGAAGCGCTCGGAGCGCTGCATTGGCGGGGACCGCTGTATCGCGCCGTGTTTGTGCCGCTGGCCTCGCCTATGAACGCGTCGCTGCTCTACGCAATGGCCTACACGGCGCTGTTGTGGCTGATCGCGTACGGCATGTACCGCCGCGGCTGGTTCTGGCGCGTGTGAGTTGTCGCGGCGAGTTGGCATTAACGGGGCTGACGTGGGGCGGCCCATCTTGGCCGCAGCCGCCTTTTTAGGCGGCCAGGCCGGCTAAGAGCCGGCTGCGGGCAGAATGCCCGCCCCACAAGACCTGTCAAGCCATTTATCTACATGACCGAAATGGGTGTCGGCTGGGCCATATAAAAACATGACCAGACACGCGAGTCTCTTTCTCCTTGGGGTAACATGAAATCGATCCGCAAGGGGTCGCGCCCGAGCGGAGATCCAAGGCCGATGCGACGGGGCTGGCTCCGAAGAAATCGGCGTCGAACCCTCTGATGGCTACGGCTGTCAGAGGGTTTTGCTTTGGTGTTTGCTTCGCCCACATTTCTTTGGTGAAGCCTCTGAGCGGAGGCCTTGGATAAATAAACGCGATGCGCCGGGCCGGTTTTGCCCGGCTTCCTTATTGACTGCCCGCGTACTTCCTCTGCCGCGCCAACCGTTGCGCGGCTCCTACCACTCGGATGCCGCGACCCCGGTGCCGGGCGCCCGCCGCCTCCGGCGAGTTCTTCGCTTCAGTCGCCGCGAAGAGCCGATCTCTTAACTGCTCAATGCGTCTGTGAAGGACTGCCACATTCAGCGATGCATACCTGGCTTGCAGCCGTTTCTGTGCAGCCTGGGAGATTTGCCCCGACTCCATCACTCGCTGGAAGGGCGTCCGCGGTTCGTCGTACTTACGATGGATCTTGCCCTCCACCCGGGTCTTTTCTACCAACTTGATGGTCGGCTGGAAGAAGTTCTTGTACAACGTCACCGACCGATACAGCTCTCGCAGAATCGCCAATTCGCCGGCCGTGTCCAGCCGCCGGTATCCTGCCACTTTGCGTACGTGGGTCCAGTTGCGCTGCTCCACCCAGCAGTTGTCGTTCTTTTGGTACGGCCGCGAACGCGACATCTTGATCGGCGGCTTGGCCTCCTTGCAGTATCCCCACAGCAGATCGTTGATCATGCCGCTGTCGTTGTCCGGATGGATCTCCCGAATCCGAAACGGCAGCCGTTGCCGGATGGCCTCCATGCCCGCTTTGGTGGCTACCTGGGATCGCCCCATGATGGCCTCCCCCTCCCACCACCCGGTGGCGATATCCGCCGCCGACAGCGTGTGCACATACTCGCCCGCCGTAGAACGACCGCAGTGGAACACATAATCCAGTTGCAGGTTCCCCACCTCCGTGGTGTCCCACTCCGAAGCCACCTTCACCGGCACCTTCTGGTACAGCAGTGGGTGCACACTGGGATTGCGGTTCTGGCGCAGGCCGCGCAGCCGCTTCTCCCGATCCAATAGCCGGTCGATGCTGCGCGGCGAGATCTCCTCCAGTTTGGCCGCCACAGTATCGCTGCAAACCAGTTCTTTGGCACGCCGCAGCCGCGCGACCTCATTCCGCAGCGCCGGGGCCAGACGCTGCCCGCAGGGGTAATCGAACAACCCCCACACTTCGATCAAGGCCGCCTGCACCTCTCTGGTGTAGACCCGCCGGCGGGGCCCTCGTTTCTTGTTCTGGCGGATCGCGGCGGGATGCGCCAGCTTGCCGATCAGCACCTTCCGATTCAGCCGCGTACGCTTGCGGGCTTCATTCAACAGCCGGGTCTTGCTCTTCTTATCCGCGTTCCGGTACTCGTCCCGAACGCGTTCCAAATATTGCTCCCGTGAGTGCATGTCCATCCTCTGGCCAAAACCGGCCGTGCTGCACTCGCGCTTTCGGTCACATTCTTAAATGGCCCAACCGGTGGCCCCATAGTCATATTTTAAGCGGCAGAATTCGCAAGATGACCCGCCGACGCGAGCCTGTCGTATAATATGGCCTTACCGTGTCCCAGAAAGTCCTCGCACTCCTCTTCTCTGCCGCCGCCATTCTCTTCGCCCAAGGCAGCCAGCCCGGCATGGGATCCATCCCGTTCCCCGGCGGCGTCACCTTCCGCGTCTGGGCCCCTGACGCCACCACCGTCACCGTCGAAGGCGACTTCAACAACTGGTCCACCACCGCAAATCCGCTGGTCTCCGAGGGCGATGGCAACTGGTCCAACGACGTCGATGGCGCAGTCGCCGGCCAGACTTACCGTTACGTGATCTCCAGCCCCGGCTTCGCTACCGTCACCCGCCGCGATCCCAACTGCCGCGTGGTCACCGAAGCCAATTACAACGACGGCAACTCCATCGTCTACGACACCACCGCCTATCAATGGCAAAGCCCGCCCTTCACCGCGCCGCCCCTAGTCAACCTCGCGATCTACGAAATGGAAATCGGCACCTTCGCGGGCAACGGCGGCAAACAGGGCAGCTTTCAAACCGCCATCGGCAAGCTCAAGCTGGTCGCTTCGCTCGGCTTCAACGCCGTGGAAGTGATGCCTGTCGTGGAAAACCCGCCCGGCAACATCGGCTACGGCCCCAGCGATCAATACGCCGTCCAGAATGAAATCTACGGCGGTCCCGATAACTTCAAAGCCTTCGTCGACGCCGCCCACACCGCCGGTCTGGCCGTCATCCTCGACATCGTCCACAATCACTGGGGACCCTGGGACCTCACCACCGACGATTTCGACGGCTGGCACACCACCGATTATCCCGGCGGCATTTACTTCTATGACGAGGCCGATTGGAATTCCCCCTTCGGCCCCCGCCCGAATTACTCCAGCTCCAACGTCGCCCAATACATCCTGGCGTCACTCACCATGTGGAACCAGGAATACCGCATCGATGGATACCGTTGGGACTCCGTCTCCAATATCTACAACACCGATAGCGGGACCGGTACTTACCTGCCCGATGGCTGGACCCTGCTCGAAAACGGCAACACTCAAAACGCCGCGCAGAACCCCGCTTCCATCGCCATCGCCGAAGACCTGACCGGCAACGCTTCGGTCACCGCGCCCATCTCCCAATCCGGCGCCGGATTCGCCAGCCAGTGGAACGGTAACTTCGTCGCGAACATGCGCGCGCAACTGACCCAAACCAGCGACTCCAGTGTCGACATGAACCTGGTCGCCAGCGCCATCGGTCAGGCGTTCAACAATCTGTACACCGAGAACCTGAACTATACCGAATCGCACAATGAAGTGACAGATGGCGGCCAGCGCCTGACCACGCTGATAGACCCGAGCGCTCCTACAAGCTGGCTTTCGCTCAAGAAAAGCACCCTCGGCGCGGGTATTCTCTTCACCTCGCCCGGCGTCCCGATGATCTTCCAGGGCCAGGAGTTCGTGGAAAACGAACCGCTCATTTATAACCAGCCGCTTCAGTGGAATCTGGCCACCCAATTTGCGGGCATCCGGAAGCTGTGGGGCGCGCTGGCCTCCGCGCGCAAAAACCAATCCGGCCATACGCCCAACCTGACCGGCGACGGCCTGAATATCTACCAGGTGGACAACACCAACAAGTTCATCGCCTACGAGCGATACGATTCGCAAACGCCCGGTATCGCGATCGTGGTGGCCAACTTCACCGGCAACGCCGAAACCGGCATGCAGGTGGGATTCCCCGCCTCGGGAACCTGGATCACGCGCTTCAATAGCGACAGCAAGGCCTACAGCAGCACATTCTCCGGCACAGGCTCCCCATCCTTGCAAGCCAAGGGCGGCCCGTATTCCGGTATGCCCTATAGCGGCACACTCACCATCGGCCCGTACTCGCTAATGATCCTGTCCCAACAGTGATGCCCGGATAGAGGGGAAGCAGCAGGAACGGCAGGAGAACCACGAAGGGCCCCGGGAGCTTTTCCCGTTGGTGGCAGTGTACGCCAAATGCGCCATCCCCCATGGCACAACCTGGCGAATTACATCGACCCGATGGTAGTGGGTCAGTTTGCAATTAGCTAGCCGGCTTTCAGCCGGCTCAGGCCGCCTAAAAGGCGGCTGCGGCCAGGATTGGCCGCCCCACACGGGCGTCTGAATACTTTCCAGGATTTCGGACGCACTCCAAGGCGATGCTACGCAGATTGGTTCCGCAGGAGAGAGCGGCTATTACTGGATCAGGAACGCCGCAACGCCGCCGCCGCTAAGTCCCGTGTACTGGCCCGTAGGATCCTGCTTGAAGTTTGTCGAGCCGTTTATCTCCAGCGTGTTCACGACTAACCCCGTATAGGTGCCGGTAGAGCTTTCTCCCGTATATAGCAGCGGAACCGAAGGCATATAGATGGTGCCCTGGATGGAGGCGGTCGTCGCCCCGTTGATCTGGTTTTGACTGGTGGAAGTCTCAGACCGGTCGGTGAACCAGAATATACCCTGGTAGGTGCCGGATGTAGGAGCGCTAAAAGTCACATTGGGCTGCCCGCTGATGGTCAACGTGCCGTATGAGTAGCTGCTGTTAGACGTATTGTAGAAGGAAACCCCCGAGCCGGTGACCGTAGTGCTGGCGCTATCGATCGTCAGGCCGCCGCCCTGCATGATGTATTGGCCGGCCGAAAAGGTCACGTTGCCGCCGCTAATGTGGATACCGCCGCAATAGGTGCCGGGGTAAAGCGTGGTAGTGCCCTGGCTGAAATTGTAGTTGGTTGCGGTGCAAGATCCCGCGGTGGGCTCCGGGAGACTAGCCAGCGGATCGGTGACTGCCGTCTGACCGGTGAGGGGGTTGGGAACGAGGGTACCTTGGCCGCCGTTCTGGTAATTTCCGACAATGGCAATGGAACTGGCCGATATGGCAGGGCTGCCCGCCCCGCCCGGCGGATTACCGCCGATATACAGAGCCACGGTGGCGCTGGAGTTGACATAGATTCCGCAGGTAGTCTGGACTTCCGATCCCTCTACGTCTAAGGCCCTCTGGGCGACTGCGTTCAGCACGTATATGCAGCCGGTCGGAGCGCCGTTGGAAACCAGAGCGGCGGTGGCGAGCGCGCCGGTGGCCAGGCCCGAATGGCTGAAGAGTTCGGAGAACAATTGCACCTGGCGGGTGGCGACGGACACCTGCGCCCAGTAGATCACCGCAACATTCGGATTGCCCGGCGCGGGGGTGGTATTGTTCGCGGTGATTTTGACGGTTGTACCGGTTGCCACGGCGAAGCCATTCTGTTTGGCGAAGAGACAGCCGTTGTCCAGGTTGGTTTTGGGCGGGCTGCTGGGAGACGAGGTGCACGCAGTGGCCGTAGATGAGCACTGCGTCCCGGAGGTTCCCGACCCGCTGCAAGTAACCGAGTTTCCACTGACGCTGGACATCGCTGCCAGTACGGTGGCCATGGCGGCCGATTCCGCGGCGGCGTGCGCCTGCTGCCGCGTGTAGAACGCCAGCCCGGTCTCCGTGGCAAATCCGATCATGCCCAACAGAAGGAAGATCAAAAGCGTAGCCAGCGGCAGCACCTGCCCTCGCTCGCGTCCGTGTTTTAGTCGCATAACTCCCTCAGAATAAGACTCGCTGTGCCGAATATGCCCATAAGTTGTAACCTCCGTAATTGGCCGGCGCGGACCCCGGCCACATCACCGGCAACACCGTGTTGACCTGGTATTGCAGCTTGACCTGGATCAGGGTGCCCACCGTGCTGTCGGCAACCGGCGGCCACGCGTTGCTGTTGGACGTGCAACTCGACACCGGGTTGCAGTTGTAGGTCGTACTAGGCGAAGTCAAGGTCAGATTGAGCGTGCTGGAACTCAGGCCCATGCCATAGCTTTCGGCAGCCGTCGCCACATCGCCCACCGTAAGGGCACAGTTGTTGGTGCCGCTAGAGCAGTGCTTGCCATGAACCGCGATGTAGCGGTTAAGTTCCTTAGCGGTGTATGCAAGGCTCGTATAAGTCCACATGGCAAGCCCAATCTCGACGATCGAGACGAAAACAAGGATCATCGGGACGCCCACCAGCGCGAACTCCAGGACCGTACTGCCCCTCGACCGGCGCCGTTTGTTCATTGCGTGACCAACCTCATCTGGACCGTCCGGTCAAATGTGTACTTGCCGGGCAAGGCGCCGGGTATGGGTATCAATTGGGGGCTGGTGTAGGTTACGCTAACCTGCGTGGCCTCCGCGTTATCGACGCCGGTCACCTGGGTCGCGGTGACCACCACGGGCGACGCGCTGCAAGTCGTCACGGTTGTGCCAACATTAGGCAGCGCTTGAAGTTCCGCCAGCGCGTAAGTGCAGGCGGTGGCGGCGTCGGTAGCGGTAGACTTGCTCTGCGATGTGTACCAAGCCGCTACGCGCGCGGCATTTTGAGTACTGATCAGCGCGTAGTTATAAAACCCGAAATCGAAGGCGCCGACGAACAGAAACAAGACCCAAGGCAGCAGCAGCGCTGTTTCCAGCACGGCATGACCGCGTTCGCGGGCGTGGAGATTGATGGGGACCCTCATCGCAACCTAAGCATAGTCGGCAGGAGGGTCGGCTGGCAATTGCGCTTAAGTTAGTTGCCGATGGTTAATCGGCTCAGGACGGAGGGCGGGCAATAATGCCCGGGGTCCCTTCTGGGGACGGCTTTCAGGCGGCTCAAGATCGGTCCCTACAGCGCAGTTCGGCGATCTTCATCTTCAGTTCCAGCAGCGGCGCGGACAGGGCCACCGGGTCCAGGTTGCCCTGCACCGCCGAGCGATAGCGGATGTCCGTTCAGGCCTGGTCGGTATTGACCCACCGGTCCACTCCCACGACGTCGCCGGCGGCCGCGTGCAGTTCGCGGAAGAATCCCGAAGCTCCGGTGCCGAAGTGAATCACCGGCGAATAGGGCTGCACGAAGCGCACGTAATCGTCGGGGCCCAGCGCGCCCACCCAACTTTCGGAGACCTGGATACAGCGGCCCCGGCGCTCACCTGCAGGCTGGCGAAGCTCGTCGGAATACATCACGCGCTTGGTGCGGAAGCGTGGCTTATGCGAGGTGGTCCGGGTTGGTGCCTGGCCTATCTTCCGAGCACGACGTCAATCCCTGCCAATAGCAACTCCAGCTTTGCACGCTGAAGCTTGCCTGCGGGCTCGGTCAAAAGGTCCCTATCCAGAGCCACGATTTGAGAGACGTTCGCCACGGAATCCTTCGGCAGCCCAGTAACGCGTGCCGGAAGAGAGACGTTGCCCGGTGCGTCTGCCCAGCGAAGATTGCTGGTCAGCGGAACGCAAACGACAGTAGCGATCCGGCTGCGGTTCAGCGCATCGCCCTGGACTACGACGACGGGCCTTCTGAACCCCGGCCCAGATCCGGTGGGAGCGGGCAGATCGGCCCACCAGACCTCGGCCTGTGAGATCACCACTCGGTTCTCTCCAGAGTGCGGAGGGCGGCCGCAGAAGTGAATTCATCCGTTGAGCGCTCCAACCCGGCGCAGACCCGATTCATAGTCTCGGTGACCTCCTCGGCCGCGTGCCGCGCCAGGTATTCCCTAACGGCATCGCTGAACAACCGGCTGCGAGACTTCTTGGTGCGCTTGGCCAGCCGCTCTGCGCCCGCAAAGACATCGTCCGGAATGGAAACGGCAGTTTTCATACCTTGAGTATAACCGGCGGAGGCCGGGTAGATGTTGGGTGCAGAACGGGCTTCCGGTAGTGTCCCTTGCTAGTGGCGCGCCTGCGAAAAGACGTCGACGAGCTCAAGAAGAAGTAGGCTCGAGACAAATCGGTGACAGGCAAGAGGACAGGCCCGAGTCCTGTCCGACTACAGCTTGAACTCGCGCACCATCTCCACGCAGGCCTTCACGTTCTCCACCGGCGTCTCCGGCAGGATGCCGTGGCCCACGTTGAAAATGTGGCCGGGCCGCGTACCGGTGCGCTTCAGCAGTTCGGCGATCTTCATCTTCAACTCCGGCAGCGGCGCGAACAGGGCCACCGGGTCCAGGTTGCCTTGCACCGCCGAGCGATAGCGGATGTCCGTTCAGGCCTGGTCGATATTGACGCACCGGTCCACTCCCCGACGTCGCCGGCGGTCGCGTGCAGTTCGCAGAAGAATCCCGAAGCTCCGGTGCCGAAGTGGATCACCGGCGAATAGGGCTGCACGAAGCGCACGTAATCGTCGGTGCCCAGCGCGCCCACCGGGCGCCTCGTTGCCCCGATAAGCTCAACACGTCCGGCGGTCCTAACTGAGCGGTGCGCGGTGCCGCCGGCAGCCGTATACTAGAAGCAAGTGGCGGACGATGACGTCAGGTTTGGGACCAAGCCAACGCCGAACACATTGCCCGTCATTCCGTCAAGCCCGAAGAAGCGGAGCAGGCCATCCGGAACGATCCGTTGGACATGAACTATGAAGTCGTCGGCGGCGAAGAACGCTGGACGGCGCTCGGGCACACGGACGAGTACCGGGTCCTGCTGGTGGTCTGGACGGTGCGGACCGACGCTCTACGAATCGTCACCGCACGGGCCGTTGGAAGGAGAGCGCGAGAGGTTTATTTGCGTGCCAAAGGGTTGTTGACATGAAGAAACTCATCGTTCCCAAGTTCTCGACTGAAGCTGAAGAAGCGGCGTGGTGGGACAACCACATGGATGTAGTTGAGGAGAATCTGGTTGAGGCCATCCAGGGAGGAACGGCCAGGCGGGGAACGGCGCCGCGAGTGCTCCGGGATGCGCGAAAATTAGAGAGCATCACGATTCAAATACCGCGATCCGACGTCAACCGTGCAGAGCGGCTGTCGGCCAGGAAGGGCCTGAGCTCTGAGGCTTATCTCCAGAGCCTTTTGCATGAAGCCCTCGAACGCGAGGCGGCGGGAGAATAAGATGGGCCAGAAGGCCTAAACTACAGCTTGAACTCGCGCACCATCTCCACGCAGGCCTTCACGTTCTCCACCGGCGTCTCCGGCAGGATGCCGTGGCCCACGTTGAAAATGTGACCTGGCCGCGTCCCGGTGCGCTTCAGCAGTTCGGCGATCTTCATCTTCAGCTCCGGCAGCGGCGCGAACAGGGCCACCGGGTCCAGGTTGCCTTGCACCGCCGAGCGATAGCTGATGTCCGTCCAGGCCTGGTCGATATTGACGCGCCAGTCCACGCCCATCACGTCGCCGCCAGCCGCGTGCAGCTCACGGAAGAATCCCGAAGCGCCGGTGCCGAAGTGGATCACCGGCACGCCGGTCGCGCGGATGCGCTCGATCAGTGCGCGCGAATAGGGCTGCACGAAGCGCACGTAATCGTCGGGGCCCAGCGCGCCCACCCAACTGTCGAAGACCTGGATGCAGCGCGCGCCGGCGCTCACCTGCAGGCTGGCGAAGGGGGCCTGCACGTCCACGATCTTGCCCATCAGCCGGCGCCACAGGATCTCGTCGGAATACATCATGCGCTTGGTGCGGATGTAATTGCGCGACGCGCCGCCTTCGATCATATAGCTGGCGAGGGTAAACGGCGCGCCCACGAACCCGATCACCGGCACCTTGCCCGCCAGCGCGCGCACCACGCCCTGAATGGCTTCTCCGACATAGCCCAGATCGTCGGTATTGGCCGTGGACAGGCTGTCCACATCGGCGTTGGTGTGGACCGGATTATCGATACGCGGTCCCTCCCCGGTGGCAAAGCGCAGCTTCAAGCCCATGGGCTCCACGGGCAAGAGCAGGTCGGCGAAGATGATGGCAGCATCCACGTCCAGTATTTCGACCGGTTGCAGGGTCACCGCGGCGGCCAGGTCCGGCCGCTTACAGATTTCCAGGATGCCGTGCTTCGACCGGATCTCCCGGTATTGGCGCAGATAGCGGCCCGCCTGGCGCATGAACCATACGGGGCGAACATCGGTAGGTCTGCGCTTGCACGCATCCAAAAAGCGGCTTGTCATGGGAGCCACGCGCATGGCTGTTCCGTCCTGTCTTCGCAAAAGAAAGCGCGAAATCGGTGGGGATTATGTTTCTCCGCCCACTGGCGGCCATTGATGAAAAATGGCTTGGCCCACGCCTCGCTGTCGATGGTGCGCGGGGTGATGAGCGAAACCGATAACATGCCCGGCGCCGGATAGCCGGTGCGGGGGTCCATAATGTGGCTGTAAACATGACCTTCGGCGCGAAAGAACTTCTCATAGCTGCCGGAGGTGGACATCGACTCGTTCTTCAAGAAAACCTCGGCTGCGCTGGAGCGCTGATTGCGAGGGTCGCGGATGGTGATGCGCCAACCGCGCGGTTCGTTGGGGGGCGCGCCCAGTCCGTATATGCTGCTGCCGGAGGCCGCCACCAACGCGATGGCGATGCCCTTGCGCTTCAACACGTCGACCATGCGGTCCACGGCGTAGCCTTTGCCGATGCCGCCGGGGTCCAGTTCCACGCCCGGCCGGTCGAAGCTGATGGACTGGTCAGCGGGGTCCAGATGCACGTGCCGGTAGCCGACGCTCGCCATGGCCGCCATCACCTCGGCGCGGTGCGGCAGGTGGCCGGTTCCTTTGTAGAAGCCCCAGACCTTCATCAGAGGCCCGACCGAGATATCGAAGGCCCCTTCGCTCTGGCGGCTGTATTCCTGGCAGTCGGCCAGCAACTGGAACAGCTCGGGCGAGAGGCGCACCGGGTGGCGGGCAGCCTCACGGTTCACCTCGCTCCACTCGCTGTCGGGCTTATAGTTGGAGAGCATACTGTCCAGTTGCCGCGCTTCGTCGAAGGCAGCCTCGACGGCCGCCTCCATTTGATCCCGGTCGTAACCGTAGACGGCTATGGAATAGGCGGAGCCCATGGCCTCGGCGCTCTGTTCCAAGCGCAAAAGCTCCCGGCCGGCCTGGGCAGGCCAAGCGGACCGCCCCACCGTCAACAAAAACAAAACTACCACAGTTTGTTTGACTTTAGGGCTGATTTTCCGTAGACGCACGCTTTTTTTTCGCCCTCTTCAACAGAATCTCGACCCGCGTGGCGGCGTCGGGGTAGTGGTCCGGCTCGAAATGCAGCTCGGGAATCCTCCTGAGGTTCAACCGGCTGGCCAGCTCATGCCGCAGGTAATTGCGCGCATGCTCCAGGGCGGCCATGGCCTGGTGCTGCTCGTGCTCGTCTCCGCCCAGGGCGACCTTGACTATGGCGTGGCGCGAGTCCGGACTCACGGTCACGTCTGTAACATCCACCAAGGCCAGGCGGGGATCGGAAAGCTCAAACCCGACGATCTCGGAAAGTTCCTCCCTGACGGCTACGGAAACCCGGCGGGAACGATGCTCATCCATGTGAAACCCGTGGACGGTGGCTAGTGGCTAGTGGTTGGTGGCGAAGCACAACAACCAGCCACCAGCCACCGCCCACCAGCCACCGCTTTTTCACATCCATTCGACAGTCGCTCCGGCCAGTTCCGCGCCCAGCAGCGCGGACGCTTCGTCTTCGACCGACTGCAATACCTTTTGGGCGTGGTCGTGATCGGAGGAAACGGTCACCGCCGCCAGCACTGCCCGCTGCCACAGATCCTGACAGTCGATCTCCGCCACCGCCACGTTGAACTTGCCGCGCAGCCGGTCCTTCAGGCTCTTCACCACGTGGCGCTTGTCCTTCAAGGAGTGCGAGTTTTCGAGCACGATTTCGAGCGTCAGCACACCGATCGTGGCCACGGCGCCTCAGGCGAATACTTCGGTGGCCACGCGCTCGGTGACGAACGCTTCGATGATATCGTTCTGCTTGATATCCCCGTAGTTCTCCAGCGTGATGCCACACTCCATGCCGCTCTTCACTTCGCTGACGTCGTCCTTGAAGCGGCGCAACGAACTGATCTTGCCGGTATACACCACCACGTTGTCGCGCAGCAGGCGCACCTCGCTGTCGCGCGTGATGGAGCCATCCTGCACCTGGCATCCGGCCACGTTGCCGACCTTGGTAATGCGGAAAGTGTCGCGCACCTCGGCCTTGCCCCGGTAGACTTCTTTGTACACCGGCTCCAGCAGGCCGGTCATGGCCTTCTTGATTTCGTCGGTCAGGTTGTAAATGATGGTGTGCAGCCGGATATCCACTTTTTCCTGCTCGGCCAAAGCCGTAGTGTTGCGTTCCGGGCGCACGTTGAAGCCGATGATGATGGCATCCGAGGCGGAAGCCAGCAGCACATCGGACTCGTTGATGGCGCCCACGCCGGAGCGCAGCACGCGAATCTTGACCTTATCGTTGGACAGCTTCTGCAGCGTATCGCTGAGCACTTCGGCGGAGCCGCCCACGTCGGCCTTGAGGATGATGGGCAGTTCGGTGACTTCGCCCGCCGCCAGCTTCTTGTGCAACATCTCCAGGGTGATGCGGCTGCTTTTGGCCAGGGTGGCTTCGCGCACTTTGGCTTCGCGGAAAAGCACGATCTGCTTGGCTTTGGCGGTATCGGTTACTACCTGGAAATCGTCGCCGGCTTCGGGCATGGACTCCAGCCCCAACACTTCGACGGGCGTGGAAGGCTCGGCCTCGCGAATCGGTTCGCCGCGGTCGTTCAGCATGGCGCGCACCTTGCCGAAGACCGCGCCGCAGATGAAATAGTCGCCCACGCGCAGCGTACCGTTGCGCACCAGCACGGTGGCGACCGGGCCGCGGCCCCGATCCAGCTTGGCTTCCAGCACATTGCCCGAAGCCGGGCGGGCCGGATTGGCTTTGAGATCCTGAAGATCGGCCACCAGCAGAATCATCTCCAGCAGCAGATCCAGGTTAATCTTCATCTTCGCGGAGACGGGCACGGTCACCGTATCGCCGCCCCAATCCTCGGCCAATAAGCCGCGGTCGGCGAGTTGCTGCTTGATGCGTTCGGGCTGCGCGTCGGGCTTGTCGATCTTGTTAATGGCCACCACAATGGGGACCTTGGCCGCGCGGGCATGGTCGATGGCTTCGAGCGTTTGGGGCATCACGCCGTCATCGGCCGCCACTACCAGCACGACGATATCGGTTACCTTGGCGCCGCGGGCGCGCATACGAGTGAACGCCTCGTG
Organism: Bryobacteraceae bacterium; assembly: GCA_049520215.1. Classification (GTDB taxonomy): domain Bacteria; phylum Acidobacteriota; class Terriglobia; order Bryobacterales; family Bryobacteraceae; genus Bog-159. Next base: position 14,554 of record JBEKPZ010000027.1, read on the forward strand.
GCCCGGGGTGTCGATGAAGACCACTTTGCGGCCGTCTTTCTCGACGTAATACGCGCCGATGTGCTGGGTAATCCCGCCAGCCTCTTTGCCGGCCACGTTGGCTTCCCGGATAGCGTCCAACAAGGAAGTCTTGCCGTGATCCACGTGGCCCATGATGGTGACCACGGGGGCCCGTTTGAGCAGGTCTTTCTGCTCTTCGGCGACCTCCACTTTTTGCTGGGATTCCTCTTCGTAGGTGATGGTGCTGGTGGAGGCTCCGAACTCGCGCGCAATCTCGGTCGCCAGCTTGGAATCCAGGGTTTGGTTGATGGTGGCCAGAATGTTGCGGTCCATCAGTTTCTTGATGACGATGCCGGCCTTGACATCCAGCTTCTCAGAAAGTTCCTTGACCGTGATGCCTTCGGTAACGGTGATCTCGCGGCTGACCGGAGGCGGCCCGGAGGAGGCCTGACGGCGCGTCGAAGGGCGCAGAATCTTCTCTTCCGGTTCCGCGCTGCGATCGCGCTGTTGCGGGCGGCCGCGATTGCTGCCGGGGCGGCGCTGCTGATCTGGCGGGGGCGGCGCGACGGCGGGTTCCATACCCCGAGGACGCGACGTGGTGGGATGCATGGGGCGCGGCCCACCACCGGGGCGCATGGGGCTGCCTGGACGGACACCCGGAGCACCTGGACCTTGGCGGAGGACGGCGGGCTGGCCCGGACGGAGGGGCCCTCGATAGATGGGTTGTCCCGGGGCTGGAGCGCTCTGCGGCCGCGGGGGGCCAGGGCTGAGAGGACGGCCCGGCGCGGAAGGCGCGGGCATGCCGGGCGCAGCGGCGCGGGGCTGGCTCAGCTTGGCCGCCAAGTCCGCACGCGGCGGCACTACGGGACGCGCGGCAGGCTGTCCGGCAAGCGGGCGCGCAGGCGGTCTGGGCGCGGAGGGCATGGGAACGCCGGGTGCCGCCGCTGGGGCGGGGCCCGCCGATACCGGCGCGACTGGCGCGCGCGCCGCCACACCGGGCCTGGTGATAATGGGAGCCGATGGAGAGAGCGGTTCGTTGACGCCGGGCGGCATCGGTTGACGCGGTCCGGACAACACCTGGCCTGGCCGCGGTTGCGGAACGGGCCGGACCATGGGCGGCGTCGGGCGGCCGGGCGCAATCACCGCAGCCGGGGGCATCGCAGGCGGAGGTGCGGGCGCGGGGCGGGGGGCCGCGGGCGCGATGGGCTGAACGCCTGCCGGCGAACTGCCCGCCAATGGCGGACGAATGGGATGCGCCGGGCGGCCTGCCGGACGATCCAGCGCGGCCTTTCCGGCAGCCGGCTCAGACGGCTGCTCTACCAGGGCAGCGGGGGCGAACGGCTGGCCCACCAAGCCAACCGGCGCAGCTTCCGCGGCCGGCGACGTCTCCACTGCCGGGGCCGGCGGCACCGGAGGCGTGGCGCCGCGCGCTTCCGGTTCCGCGTATTCCTCGGGAACTTCATGGCCGAAGATCCGCCGCAGTTTGATGGCGACATCTTCGTCGATCGAGCTGGAGTGGGTCTTCTTCTCGGTCACGCCCAGCTCGGGGAGCTTGTCCAGAATCTCGTGCGCCTTGACCTCCAGCTCCCGAGCCAGCTCATTAATGCGAATCTTGTTCATAGAGACAAAACTATCTTGCGAGACACACCTCACTCGTTTTGCGAACCGTTGTCTTGCGACTCGTCGTGAGAAACGCGCCCCGAGTCTATTATGGTATCAGACTCGCCCGCGATCTCGATGTCTTGCGGCACCCCGGCTTCGACGGCCGCCGCGGTTTCCACCTCGCTCTCCGCGGCGGATTCCGCGCCGGATTCAGCGGCGGCCTCCACCTCGGGCTCCAGGACGGTCTCCGCCGCAAGCGGCTCACCGACTGGGATTTCGGCCTCGGTTTCGGCTGGGGCTTCGTCCTCGGCCGCCGGGGCGGCTTCTTCAAACTGGCTGTAATAACCGGTCACCGAATCCCGGATGCTCTCCACCATTTCCGGATCGATGCCCGGAATCTCCTGCAACTGCTCCGGCGTCATGCCGCCCAGCTTATCGATCACGCTCACGCCGGCTCCCGCCAGCTTCCCGGCCAGTTCTTCACTCAAGCCATATGCGATCAACGCGGACACCGGCTCCGGCGGATTCACCAGGGCGGCCATGGCTGACTCCACCTCCTGGCGCTTCTCCTCTTCGCTCTTGATGTCCACCTTCCACCCAAGCAGCTTGGCGGCCAGGCGGACGTTCTGGCCCTTCTTGCCGATGGCGAGGGAAAGCTGCGAATCGTCCACGATTACTTCCATGTGCTTTTCGAGCGCGTCGACGATGGTCACGCGGCTGATCTTCGCCGGACTCAATGCGTGCGTGGCGAATGTCACCGCATCCTCGGAGTATTCGATGATGTCGATCTTCTCCCCGCGCAACTCCCGGATGATGGATTGCACGCGCATGCCTTTCATGCCCACGCAAGCGCCCACGCTATCCACGTCCCGGTCGCGGCTCTGCACCGCGATCTTGGTGCGCTCGCCGGCTTCCCGCGCGCAGCCCTTGATGGTCACGGTGCTGTCGTAGATCTCCGGAACCTCCTGCTCGAACAGGCGCATCACCAACTCCGGCGCGGCGCGCGAGACCACCACGCCCGGCCCCTTGCTGGACTTGTCCACCACGCGGATGACACAACGCACGCGATCGCCCACGCTGTAACTTTCCAGGCGGGACTGCTCCTTCTTGGGCAAGCGCGCTTCCGTCTTGCCCAGATCCAGGATGTAATCCGGACCTTCCACCCGCTTTATGGTGCAGTTGACCAGCTCGCCGGTGCGGCCGGAGTACTCGTTGAAGACCGTTTCCCGCTCGGCCTCGCGCACCTTCTGGAAAATCACCTGCTTGGCGGTCTGCGCCGAGATACGGCCCAATAAGTCGGTCTTCTTGGGAATGCGGATCTCCGCGCCGATCTCGGCTTCCGGATTGATGCGGCGCGCTTCGGCCAGGGTCATTTCCTTGGCCGGATCTTCCACGGCCTCGACCGCCTTCTTGACGGCGAACAACTGCAAGGCGCCGGTCTTTTCGTGCAACTCGGCGATATAGTCCTCCGTGGTGCGGAAGTGCTTGCGCGCGGCGATCAGCATGGCGTCTTTGACGGCGTCCAGAACGATCTGCGGATCGATTCCCTTTTCCTTGCTCAGTATCTCGATGGACTGAAAAATCGTTTCCAAAGTGTTCCTCTTCTTATTCTGTCCCTGGATTGTTAACCCGATGGCGAGGAGGGATTTACCACTCAAACTTCAAATTCGCCTTTTCCACCTGTTCGAACGGGAAGCGGATCTCGCGGCCGGCGGCTTCCAAACTGATCACGCCATCGGTGAAGCCCGCCAGGGTACCCTCCCAATGGCGCTGGTTTTCGACCGGCGCGCGCAAGGTGACCTTGGCCTTCTTCCCCTGGAACCGCTCGTAGTCGCGCGGTTTGAGCAGCTTGCGCTCGAGGCCCGGCGAACTGACCTCCAGCGTGTAATGGCCGGGCACCACATCCTCGACGTCCAGAATGGTCCCGACCTGGTGCGAGATCAGCTCGCAATCGCCGTGGGTTACGCCCTCGGGCTTATCGATAGAAATGCGCACAAACTGGTTTTTCCCGCCGCCTTTGACTTCCACTTCGACGACTTCAATGCCTTCGGAGCCCGCCACCCGTTCGGCGATCTCCTCGATGCGTGACGATATTGCCGGCTTCATGTCCGTTTCGATCCACGCCCCAACAAAAAAGTGGGCTTTCGCCCACTCGACAGGTTCGACACTCCAAGGACCATTGTACCGCGGCTGGGGGGAAATGCAAGTTGGGTGGAGAAGGGGCGATGGGGCTTCTCTCCTATCGTAACGCCGGATGTACGGGAGAGCCGCTGCGAGGAGGGGGAAGAATTGACTGAGCCGCGCCCGCACGCGCTTAGGTGCGTTCCCCAACGCGGCCTAAGCTAACAGGATGCTGAAAAAGGATAAACATCGCTCATTCGGGCCACAGACTAAAGTCTGTGCCACCGGTTGGTGGCACAGGCTTCAGCCTGTGAGAGCCTTTTTCAGCATCCTGCTAAACTAAGCGCCATCTCAGAGCGGCAGCCATTCCAGCCGGTTTTCCCACTCCGACGCTTCCGATGCTATCCAGATGAGCAGTAGTTCGTCGACGGCTGTCCCAACATCCAGCTTCTGATGGATCAAGAATACGCCGGAACTGTGCTTTCCCGCGTTTCGGAACGCATGGAAGTGAGCCGGCATCGTGCCTGCGTCGTGCGAAACGAGCACTCGTTGACGTTCCGCGGCCAAAGTCAAGACATCGAGATCGCGCATGCCGCGTAATCCGGCCGCTTTGGCCGTCAGGAAATCCACAGACGGCTCCCGGCGCAAGACTCCGCTCACAATGGCTCTTTGAGATCGGCATCCGCGAGAAATCGAACCTTCACGACAGCCGGCTCGTGTGCATCTCTTCCCGAGCCCGCGTGAGTCTCTCCCGCAAATTCGCCGGCAACGGTTCAGCGTTGCGCTTTCCCTCAGCCCACTTGTCGCTTTGGGCAGTCAGGTAGGCATCGATGTCGGCTTGATTTGCCAAGTAGTACGCTATGGCGCCATAGACCTCTTCGAGGCCCAGAAGCTCGAAATTCTGGCAGATGGTTTCAGGGGATTCGCCACGCCGGAATGCATGAACAATCGAATCCAGGGAGATCCGTGTGGCGGCAACATAGTAGTTTCCATCACGTCGCTCGATGTACTCCTTCGCCATGCTCGTTCCTATTTTACTCTCCTCCGGGGCTGGAGGGAAATCCCGTCCGGTCAGGTCCGTTGTCACATTGAGATTATGGGCAAAACCCGCTTGGCTGGCGCCCTCCCATGACTGAATGCGCGGATGTCACGAATCGTGCGTCTGTCGATTTTGCCGGAAGCATCAAGGCCTTGGCGGTCTCGGGGATCGATTCCATCACGGGCCTTCGCAAATCTCGGTTGATTGTGCTAACCTCAATCCAACCGATGCCCCCTTCGCCCCCCAAGCAACCCTGGATCCCGCTAGTCGCGTGGCTTGCCACATTGCTATTTAGCCTGCCCGCTATGGCGCTTGCGCAAGCGGTCACGGAGTACGACATTCCAACCAAATCCAGCCTGCCCTTCTCCGTCACTCCGGGACCGGACGGCGCTCTCTGGTTTACCGAAGCGCATGGAAACAAGATCGGGCGCATCACAACAAAGGGCGCCATCACCGAGTATCCTATTCCGACGCCGGACAGCAAGCCGGTATGGATTGTGGCGGGGCCGGACGGCGCGCTTTGGTTCACCGAGAACGGCGGCAACAAGATCGGGCGCATCACCACGGACGGGACCATCACCGAATTCCCGCTGCCCGAACCCGGTGACGACCCTTGGGACATCGTCAGCGGACCCGGCGGAGCGCTTTGGTTCACCGAGCACGGGGGCAGGTTAAAGATCGGCAGCATTACTACCGATGGGACGCTGGCCGAATATCGTGTGCCGCTGGCTCCTTGGGATCTCGGCGCGGGGCCCGATGGAGCGATCTGGTACACCGAATGGACCAGCAACAAAGTGGCACGCATGACCACCGCTGGCGAGGTCACCAACCAGTTCACGGTCCCCACCCCAAGCAGCGCCCCGAACGTCATCATTACCGGCCCCGATCAGTTGCTGTGGTTCACAGAGTATTCGGGCGACAAGATCGCCAGTATGACCACCGCCGGCGCCATCACCGAGTACCCGGTGCCCACCCCCAGCAGTCAGCCGGGCAATATCACCGTGGGCCCCGATGGCGCTCTTTGGTTCACCGAACACGCAGGCAACCGGATCGGACGCATCACGCTCACGGGCGCGATCACGGAGTATCTCGTCCCCACGCCGGCGTCCGCCCCGATGGTGGTCGAACCCGGCCCCGATGGCGCTCTCTGGTTCACGGAGTATTATGGCAATAAGATCGGGCGCATCGCCACGCCTTGACTGACTGATTCGCAGTAACCCGTCACGCCCTTCGCACGTTTAAGAGAATTGGAATAACAACTTATGCGGCTGCTTCTGGTGGCTGGGATTTTCACCGTTTGGGGATGCCTGGCGCAAGAGCCGGCCCTGACAATTCCCGCTGGTACCGGGATCATGTTGGGCCTGACTGGTCCCGTGTGGGCCAAATCCGCCCAACCCGGAGAGACCGTTTACACGGAGACCACTTTCCCCGTGGCTGTCAACGGCGCCATGGCGATCCCGCCCGGCACCTATGTCAAGGGAACCATCGACATCCTGTTTCGGCCCAGCCAGAGATCGGAACACGCTGAATTCCGGATTAGTTTTTCGCAGATCGTCTTTGCCAACGGCTACACCGTCGCGCTTCCCCCGGCCGTCGCCACGGTGAATGTGCTGGTGGCGCCGCGCAGCGATGTTTTGCTCGACAACGGCTCGCAGTTCGAAATGGTCTTGGAACAGCCGCTGACGTTGGATGCGGGGTCCGTCGCAGCCGCGGTGCGGGTGTCCCGGCCGCCCCAACCGTCGGATTGGAAATCGGCATCGCTCTGCCGCCCCATTCCCGCGACGGCAGGGACTTCGGACACTTATATGCCGGGCACCCCAGGCACGCCCTCTACCACCATACCGGGCGGCCCCGGCATGCCGTCCATCACCATCCCGGGAACGCCTGACACGCCGGGAACCCACATCCCCGGCACTCCGGGATCCCCGCAAATTCCGTGCCCCGGGCCTCCGGCGACCATTTCAGCGCCCGCCGCGCACAAAGAATCGTTCGCCCTCGTCCATCCCGCGCGCGAAGCCGGGCAGACACTGCCTTCCGGCAGTTACGAAATTGCCTGGGAAGGGCTGGGACCGCCGGCCCAGGTGCGGATTCTCAAGCGCGGGAACCCGGTTGTCACCGTTCCCGCGACGGTGGTCGCGACAGGCAAAAATGCGCCCGCCAATACGACTGCATGGCGCACTAATCCGGACGGTTCGTTCTCATTGGAATTGCTTCAGTTCAAGGATCGGAATTTCGCTCTGCGCTTCGAGCCCTGAGACGCTCGCGCAAAAACGGAGAGACAAGCTCATGCGACTGCTCGCCCTCGCAACACTGCCGACAGCCTTAGCCCTAGGCTGCCTGGCGCAAGAACCGGCGCCGCCCGCCGCCGGATCGCCCGCCATCACCGTCGCCGCGGGAACCAAAGTTCCGTTACGGCTAACCAGTCCTCTGGGGACCAAAACTGCACGGCCCGGCGACGCTGTGCACGCCGAAGCCGCTTTCCCCGTGACCGCTTTGAACACGGTGGCGATTCCCCCCGGCACCTACCTGGACGGGGTTATCGATCAGGTGACCCGCCGCGGCTCGCATGCCGGGTTCACTATGCACTTCACCCATATGGTCTTCTCCAACGGTTACACCGTGTCGTTGTCCGCCGCCACTGCGGACACCCGGGCTGGACTGTTGCGAACCGGCGATCCACCGGCCGCAGCCTCGGGCGGCATGGGTTTCCAATCCACCCCCCCGACGCTTTCTCCACCACCGATGCCCGGACCCAGCAGGGGTGCGATCATCGGATTAGTGGCCGGGAGCGCCGTGGCCGCGACCGCCGTGGCGGTGATCCTCGGCCGCCGTGGCGGCGATCTTTATCTGCGGGCCGGGTGGAGGTTCGAGATGGTCCTTACGGACCCGCTCTCGCTGGATGCGGAGAAAGTGGCGGCCGCCGTGGCCAGTCCAACCCCGCGGTGACGGCCCGGTTTTGGTGGGGCGGACCTCCAGGTCTGCGCGGGGCCTCCAGGCCCCGCCCTTCGCGTGTCGAATCACCAGCACTGCAATAACCAACAGGCCGACGTGGACGTCGGCCGCAGGACTGGAGTCCCGCCCCACGATCCCGGCCACGATCCACCGCGCCGGTGCTTTTCAACCATCGTACACCGCAGGCCCCGCATCAAAAAGTCAGTGTTGTCAGCACGTTGCGGTTTGGTCCGCTGCGTGCTTTCTAAAGGAGCGTGAAACCCGAGGGAGGTGGATCATGACGAGAACTAGAATTCAGTTGGCTGTTCGCCGGGCATTGTGCCTGGCCTGTGCGCCGCTGCTGGCGGGCGGCCTGTTGCTTTCTCAACAGCCTGCGCCCCCCGCGCAAAGTGCCGCGCAATTCCTTTCTCCGCAGCAGTTGGACACCCTGGTGGCGCCTGTCGCGCTATACCCGGATCGCCTGCTCAGCCAGATCATGGCTGCGTCCACCTATCCGCTGGAGATCGCTGAAGCGGCCCAGTGGCTACAGCAAAACCCCAATCTCCAGGGCGCCCAACTGGTGGATGCCGCGCGCCAGCAGAATTGGGATCCCAGTGTTCAGGCTCTAGTGGTTTTCCCGGACGTGCTCACCCGGTTGAGCTCCGACGTTCGCTGGACCACCGATCTGGGCAACGCGTTCCTGGCACAACAGGCCGACGTGATGAACGCCGTGCAACGGATGCGCGGCCGAGCCGCGGCCGCGGGCAAACTCAGGTCCAATGGACAGCAGACCGTCACCACCGAGATGCAGGGAGACCAGTCGGCGATTGACATTCAACCCGCCAATCCCGAGGTGGTCTACGTGCCCTACTACAATCCCCAGTACATCTGGGGACCGCCAGCCTACGGCTATTATCCTCCGTGGGATTATCTCGACATCGGCTATGGAGTTGGATATGGATTCGGCCCTGGCATTTACCTTGGCGGCTTTTTCGGCGGCCTGGGATGGGGCGGCTGGGGCTGGGGATTTAACTGGTTCGGCCGCGGGCTCTTTCTGAACCCGTTCTTTTTCAATCATTACGGTTTCGGCGGCCGCGGATACGGAGTTGGCGGAGTGTGGGCGCACAATGCCAGCCATCGGATGGGCGTCGCCTATTCAAACCGTGCTCTCAATAGCCGCTACGGCGCAGCTTCGGCGGCCAGCGCCAGATCCTCGTATGCGGGGTCGGCCGCGTCGCGGTATAATTCGGCTCCGCGGGCCAGTGGAGCCCAAGCCGGTGGTTGGAATCATTTCGGCCAGACGGGGTCCACCGCCAGCCAGGGTGCGCGCAGCTACGGCTCCGCCCGAACCAATGGTGCAGGTAGCGCATATCGCTCAAGCCCGGCATATGGTGGCAGCAGCGGATACCGCGCGAGCCCGTCGTACGGCGGAAGCCGCGGCACGCCCAGCTATCGATCCGCCCCAGCCGGAGGCGGATACCGCTCCAGCCCCTCTCGTAGTGGCGGTAGCGTGAGCCATTCAAGCGGCGGCAGCGTCCACAGCAGTGGTGGCGGCAGCTCGCACAGCAGTGGTGGCGGCGGCTCCCACGGCGGTGGTGGCGGCTCCCACGGCGGCGGCGGTCACCGCTAGCGCATAGTCAAGCAGTGTATTCCGGGGGCCGAACCACTCCTCACACGGAGCGGCCCCCGCATTTTGGTCCTGCCTCCAAATCCTCACCCATCCCCTGCCAGCCTCCCGCCGCGTTCCCCATGTTTTGGAGACGCCGCGGCACCTATCTCGCCCAGTAAGCCGCGATCGACTTTCGCCTTCACCGTCCGGCGGTCGAGGCCCAGGCGGCGGGCGGTCTCTTCATAGCTGCCCGTGCGGCTGTAAGAGATTGTGACATAGCGGGTGAGCAACTCATCGGCGGAAAGGCGTCCAGCGCGGGCATCCAGCGCGAATTGCTCGATAGGGGTGTGTGCCCGGGGCCGGGACGGCCGGTAGTTGCGGCGGATCAGCACGTTCTTCACACACTGCTCGAGTTCGCGGTAGTTGCCGGGCCATGCATAATCCGGCGGCAGGTTGGCGGCCAGCCAGTCGAGCACTTCGCGCGCCAGCGTTTCGGCTTCGTCTCCGGCCACGCGGCGAGACATATAAAAGACCAGTTCGCGCAGAACCGCGGGGGAATCGGCCAGTTGCTCGGCTAGCGCGGGCGTCACCACCTGGTCGGAGCATAGGCGGTAATAGAGGTCTTCGCGGAAGCGCGCCTTGCCGATCAGCGCGGCCAGGTCGCGATTGGTGGCGGTGATCAGCTTGCCCCGAAACTGACGGCCGGCGGTGTCCCCGACGGGATGGAAGGTGCGCGTCTCGATGACCCGCAACAGCTTCACCTGAATGGCAGGGTCCAGGTCGCCGAGCTCGTCCAGGAACACCGATCCCAGCGCGGGACATACTTCCAGCCACCCCTTGCGATCCGCCACCGCGCCGGTGAAGGCGCCCCGGCGATGGCCGAACAGCTCCGATTCGACCAGGGTCGGCGAGAGGGCGGAGATATTGATGGGGAAGAACCCGCAGTCGTCGGCGAAGGAGAGACGCCCTTCGTCGAAGGGGACATAGCGGGATTGGGCGATGGCGCGCGCCACCAATTCCTTGCCGGTGCCGGACGGGCCGGTGATGAGTGTGGCGAACTCGCCCATGCGCGCGTAGAGCGTGCGGCGGTAGCGGCGGATATCGTGGGTGAAGATGGACTGCCAGATGGAAGCGCGCAGGCGGGCGGCCGGCATGGAGCTGCCGATGACGTCGCGGAACACCTGCTCGAAAGCGCACTGGATCTGGCGGAAGCAGGCGAAGGTGTGGCGGGGATCGTGGCCGGTGGGGAAGCGCACGCCGTCGATGTGGAAGAAGTGGCGCCAGTCGGCCAGGAAGTTGTTGTAGAAGCGCCATCGGGCGGGGTCGCTTTGGGCGGCGGCGGGTCCGAAAGCGGCTGCGAAAAAATGGCTGTAGTAACGCTGATAGAGGATGTGCAGAACCGCGTCTTCATAGAGCACCAGGTCCGGCGGCCGGGTCTCCACGCCCTCGCGGAGCCGAGCCTGAAGCTGATCCACCAGCGCTTCGACGCGTTCGGCGATGCGGTAAACGTTGGCGCGCGGCTGCTCGGGGTCGCGCACGTGCTGGCTCCAGACGGGCTCGCCGGCAACGAAGGCATCCCCCAGCGCGGCGCGTTCGAATTCCACCCGCTCGGGCAGGAACGGGTTCGCATAGGCGAGTTGGGAGACGGCGCCGAGGAAGGCGCGGCTTGGCGGAGTGAGGAAGGGCATCGGTACATTTATTGTACGGATAGTTATGGTTGGCCGATTGACAATCGGCCGCAGATTACCAATCTGCCCCACGAAGGCGCCCTCAGTTTTATGCCGGATGGAATCGCGTTACATTGGGCGGGAAATCGCGATTATTAAAAAGCGACAGGAGCCTCGATGAAGCCCATCAATCGCCGTTCTCTCATCGCCTGCGCGTTCGCCAGCGCCGGTCTGACTGCTTTCGACCGCGCCGCCGCCGCCGCACAGGAGCGCGCAGGAAACGACGCGCCTATTTCTCCGAAGGACAACCTCAAGGTCACCAAGCTCGAAACCATTTTGGTGAAGCCACGCTGGTTGTTTCTCAAAGTACACACTAACGCCGGTATTGTCGGCCTGGGTGAGCCGATCACCGAGGGCCGCGCCCTCACGTGCGCCGAAGCGGTAAGGGAGATCGAGCCGTACCTGATTGGAAAAGATCCGCGTCGCGTGGTGCATCATTGGCAAGCGATCTACCGGCATGCGTTCTATCGCGGGGGACCGATCCTGACCAGCGCTTTAAGCGGCATCGACCAGGCGCTCTGGGACATCAAGGGCAAAGCTCTGGGAGTGCCGATCTATGAGTTGCTCGGCGGACCAACGCGCGAGCGGGTTCGCGTTTACGCGCACGGCAATTCGCCGGAAGCTTTGCGGGCAGGTGTGGCGAAAGGCTTCACCGCGTTTAAGACAGGCCCGGCCAAGAAGCGTCCCGCGCGGTACATTGAGACTCCGGCGGCGGTCCAGTATGCCGCCGAGCAGTTCGGCGAGTTGCGGCGCGCGGTGGGCAACGAAGTCGATATTGCGATCGATTTTCACGGCGCCATCAGTCCGGCCACAGCCAAGTTGCTCATCAAGGCGCTTGAACCGTATCAACCCATGTTCGTCGAAGAACCCATCAACTGCCAGGAACACGATGTGATGGCCGAGATCGCCCGAGGAACCTATCTCCCCATTGCCACCGGCGAGCGAGTTTTCACCAAGTGGGGCTTCCGCGAGGTTTTGGAGAAACGCGCCGCCACTGTGTTGCAGCCGGATATTTCTCACGCCGGCGGCATCACGGAAGTGCGGCTGATTGCCGGCATGGCGGAAGCCTACTACGCCACGGTCGCGCCGCATAATCCGCTCGGTCCGATCAATCTCGCTTCCGGAGTGCAAATAGCGGCGTCCATCCCAAACTTCCTATGCCAGGAGCAAGTGACCCTTGGCGAAGGCTATCTCAAGAAACCATTCACCGTGAGCAACGGGTTTCTGGACCTGCCGACGGGTCCCGGACTTGGCATCGAGCTGGACGAAAATGCGCTGGCAGACAAGATTGGCCATGACTGGCGGAATCCTGAAGCGTACGACGCCGACGACGGCGCGGCAGTGGATTGGTAGCCGGCGCCGTTTGAAGCATCCAGGCATCCGCCATGGCCAACGACGACGCAATTGTCAGGCTCGCAAAGCAAATCGACGCGGCGCGCAAGTCGGAGCCCTCCTTGGTGAGCGCGGAAGAGGTCGCCCGGTTGCGCCGTCAAGGTGCATGCCAGCTTCACCAGATCTGCGCGGAGTTCGTCTCATCGTTGAACAGCATGCTCTCGGATTCGGCGCTCGATCTCTCGCCACTCACGTATGCTCCAGAGATGTTCCGCGAGTCCGCCGTGAACCTCATCCAGATCGGCGCCCAGGGGCGCGAGATGCAGATCGCCTTCCAGGCCACTCCGCAGCTTTTTTCCACGGAGAAGTTTCCCGTCCCGTACGTCCTGGATGGCGAAGTGCGCACCTACAACCAGAAGATGCTCGAACGCTTCGAGATCCGGAGCTACCTGCTATTCTTCTGCCTGAATGAGAACGCCGCGGTCTGGCGCTTCTTTGACTGGCGAGGCGGTGGCACGGCGGCGGTCGACCGCGACCTGCTGGCGAGCCTGATGGAACGACTCTTCTGAAACGAGCAGAGCGCCCTGCATCTGGCGCATACCTGCCGACAATGCAGCCGGGGCCCGTTCCACCCGTCAAGGTTGGGGACAGGTTAATTACTCTTGAGGTTCGCTTTTCCATCGGGGCCGATGTGGGGCGGCCAATCTTGGCCGCAGCCGCCTTTTCAGGCAGCCAGGGCCGGCTGAAAGCCGTCCCCAGAGGGGACCCCAGGGCAGAATGCCCGCCACAAGGTATATCTTGGTAAAACGATTGCCGGCTCACATGGCCGCACGCGACGGCGGCTATCTCATTTTGGAAGGCAACTTAATGGTCCTGCCGGCAACCATGAAGGCGCCCTTTCCGAGATGATGAATGGTCCGCGGCCGTTTCACCGAGGGGTCGATCCACGCTTTGATTACCTCAATGAGAGGCAGTATTTGGCGGTCATCCTCGTATCGACGACCTTGCATTCGAGATTCGCATAGCACTCGTCGATCAGCGGCGCCTTGACCAGCCCAGCCGCCGCTCGAGTGAGACCAAAGGTTGCGAACTTGTCGGTTTTGGCTCCAGATGTGTTCCCGCAGCCCACCACCTTCGCCACCAGCTTCACCGTCGGGATGTTGATGACGCATTCTTTGGTCGCCTTCAAGATGCCGAAGGTGTAGTTCCTGTTACTGATCACGCAACCCACCAGCGGCGGTTCGAACTCGATCATCGTATGCCACGACATGGTCATGATGTTGGGCCGCCCCTTGCGAACGGTCGTGACCATCACGACCGGCCCAGGTTCAAGCAAGCCGTAAACCTTGGACAGAGGAAAGAGTCTTTTTGCCATTATTGAGGCTCGCATAATACAGTGACAGCAACTTAGCCTTTGTGGGGCGGGCAGTTTTGCCCGCAGCCGGCTTTCAGCCGGCCTGAGCCGCCTAAAAAGGCGGCTGCGGCCAAGATTGGCCGCCCCACATCAGCCCCGATGCAGAGGGGCGCATTTCTCGCGAAAACTCGAAGAGCCAGGGCGAGGCCTCTGCGCTATATCGGTACGGTCTCCTCCGCGTCGGCGACCGTTCGGTATCGCGTGAACACGTCCTCGATCTTGCACGTGCGAAACAGCTCCCAGATCCGATCGTTTAGGCCCGCCAGAAGCAGGCGCCTGCAATTCCGCTCGAACGATACGTACGCGCCAATCAGGACGCCCAGGCCGCTGGAGTCCACGGACCGGACCTGGCTCATATCGACCACGAGCGTAGCGGACTCATTCTGGCGCACGGAATCGCGAAACTGGAAAGCCGTGTCGGCATTCAAAACTCCCTGCAGCACCATGACTTTTTCGCCAGGGCGCGGACCATCGAGGAGCAACATCTTGAGTTTGTCGTCGGCCATTACAGCGTGGAGTGTATCACCTTGCGGGCTTGGCCGCGCTCGCCGGGCCCTGGACGCTTTGCAACAGGCGCAGCATCTCCTCGGATGCCGGACCATCGTGGGCACGGTTCAGCACGCCGTAGTCCTCCAGATCGCCGAATCTCCTGCTGTGTCCGCTGAGCTGTGTCCCATTGAGCGGCCAATAGCACCAGTCCAGATCGGTCTCGCGAAGAAACCGAATGAAGTTACGAAACCAGAAGCCCTCCTGCTTTGGATCGGAACTGTCCAGGCAGCGCGGCTGCTGGCAGGTTCCAAACTCGCCGATCCACAGCGGCGTGTCGGATTCCTGGCGGAGGAAGGCCCATTTCGACTGAATTGCCTTTAAGTAGCCGTCGTATGTGCGGACGCCTTTGATGCTGAACGGGTAGTCGTGCGCAGAGTAGACCAACCGATTTGGCACATTCAGTTTCACGGGCAGACGAGCGAAGCTGCTGAGGTCGAGAGCGTAGTCGATGCCCTCTACGAAGATCAGCAGGTTCGGATTTTCGGCGAGAACCGCGTTGCCTCCGCGCTCGGCGGCGGCGTGCCAATCGAGGGCAGGGTCCTGGCCGCCCCAGGTTGCGCCGAATCGCAGCTCGTTGCGCAGGTCTGCGCCAATCACCGCCAGTTGATTCTTGTAGCGCCGCGCCATGAAGCGCCAGTCGGCCAGCCAGTGTTGTTCCGGATACGCAGGGCTGTGCCAGAGTGCGTTGCCGTCGCCTTCATAGCAGCACCAGTCGGCGCGGCTCACGTGATTGTCCAGGATGACATACACTCCCTCGCGGGCGAGCGCATCGACGGTGAGATCCAGAACTTCCAGCGCACGTTTTCCCCGCAGTGCGGGATTGGCTGCGACCGCGTGGTCCGGGACCACCGGGTTGGTTTCCACGAGTTCGTTGGACCACGGGATGCGGACGCTATTGAAGCCCATGGCCTTCACCTGGTGCGCGATGGCGGCGAGCGGACGATAGGCCAGGCCGCCCACCGAGAACTCGGTGTTATCCGCGCCGTACCAATTCACTCCCGCCAGTTTGACGCGGTGGCCCTCCGCATCCACGATCCAACGATGCGCGGTATGGAGCGGCAGTTTGTCTGCCCGCGCCGGGCCGAGAGCGGCTAAGAGCACCAGGACAAAAATCGCCATCGGCCTTAGGATACCTGGATTTACTTCGGTAGCGCTAGCGATTGCAAGCGGTCCTTGTCGATCTTGAGGACTATGCCGGCATTGCGATCGGCGACCTCGCTCACTTTGTATTCGGCGGCAGTGCCGAGGACTTGCGCGATCTCGGAGGGAGTCAGCTTATAGTCGTCCGTTAGCCACTGCGCCATGTTAGCGGTGGCCGCGCGGAAGGCGTCGTCGAGCGAGCCGGCGAGCCCCATGGCCATGATGTGTGTACCGGACTCCACGCGGGGACTCATGATGGACTTGTGCGGCACGACGTCCACGGTGAACTCCACATCCATGGAAGTTTCCAGCGCGTTACCGTTGAGCTCGCCGTCGCCTTGCGCCGCGTGGCCGTCGCCGACATATAGGAGAGCGCCGGGGACATTCACGGGCAGATAGACGGTGGCACCCTCGACGATTTCATTGAAGTCCATGTTGCCGCCCCAGCGGCCGGAATCGCCGGTACCGGGAGGCGCTTGGGTGGAGCGGGGCGCAACCGCTACGCATCCCAACATGGGCCGGAGCGGCACCGTGTAGCGTGCCAGGTGCTCGCCGGGCTTCTCCGTGGTGGCGACGCCGTGCTCGCGATCGAGATGCCAGCGCACGTTCTTGAAGCCGTCCTTCATCTTCACGGCCAGATCGCTGTCCACCCCGCGGTCCACTATGCCGTCATCGCTGATGGCCCAATCGCGATTGAGACGCAGGCGCGTAAGGTGCACCACCAGAATGTCTCCAGGCGCCGCGGTTTCAATGTAGAAAGGTCCGGTTTCAGGGTTACCGCCGAGGATGCGTGTGACACCCTTTTCGTCGGTGCCGCCGGCGTCGACGGTGGTGGTGTGGATGCTGTCACCGGGGTAGACGGCGAGCACGGGTTTGTTCGTGGCCGAGAATTGGCGATGAAACGTGGATGGGGTGAAGTCGTGGCGCTGAGGCGCTCCGGTGCGACGCTGCGGAACCAACGTGGCGGTGAACCGATGCGTTGTGGGGTGCTCCTTGTCATCGCTGTCGACAAAGACGATGGCTCCGGAGATGGTGCCGGACTGGACCGTGGCGGTGAGGTCCTCGGAACCACCGTGATCGTCTTTGGCCAGAAAGTGGAGCGAATTGCCGGTAAGAGTTCCCTCCAGTTTGTCTCCGTCAAAGGTGCCGGTGAGCTTGTCTCCCTGCTGGCTGAGATCCATCGGAAAGTCGATGGGTGTGCCGTAGAAGTCGGCGGTGGCATACCATCGTCCGCTCACGTCGGGGGATTGGGCCGACAGAAGCGCGGCGGCCAGGAGCAATAGGGACAGGGGTTTGCTCATATTGTTTCATTTTAGACGAGCGGAAATGCGAAATGGTTGGGTTGGAGGAACTGCGAGCGTGTCATAGTGGATCATATGCCGGTGACAATCGAAAACCAAGTCGTTCTGGTGGTCGGAGCTTCGAGCGGTATCGGCCGCGAAACGGCCGCGCTATTCGCGCGAGAGGGCGCACGCGTGATGGCCTCCGCACGGCGGGAGGAGCGCTTGCGCGAATTGCAGGAATCCCTGGCGCGCGAAGGCCGAGCCCTGGAGACACTTGCCGCGGATGCCGCCGACGCATCTCAAATGGAACACCTGGCCGAGCGCACTCGCGAGCGCCTGGGCGAAATCGACGTCCTGGTATTCGCTACCGGAACCAATGTCCCGGATCGCTCGCTGAAGCGGCTCACCACGGACATTTGGGACATGGTGGTGACAGTCAATCTGAACGCCGCTTACTACATTACCAGGGCGGTGCTTCCGGCAATGCGGGAGAGAGGCGCCGGCCATTTGATCTACATTGCCTCGGTATCCGGCCTCTTCGCCGACGTTTCCGGCGCAGCCTACCAGGCTTCCAAGCGCGGTCTGCTGGGGCTGGCTCACGCCATCCGTGTCGAGGAAAAGGAGAACGGCATTCGGACCTGCGTAATCTGTCCTGGCCTGGTCGATACCGAGATCCTGGACCGCCGTCCCGTCAAGCCATCCGCCGAGACCCTCGCGAAAGCGCTGCGCCCCGAGGACGTCGCGGAGACGGTGCTGGCCGTCGCCAAACTGCCCCCGCGTGCCTGCGTTCCCGAGATGCAAGTGGTGCCCACATATCTTTGAGTCGTCCGGCGGGCTGAATTATCGTAAGATACTAAGCGTAGTGGGGCAGGTTGGTAGCCTGGAGGGCGGACTTCAGTCCGCGCGGGGCTTTAGCCCCGCGATAGCCGGCTGAAAGCCGCCCCCAGAGGGGACCCCGGGGCAAAATTGCCCGCCCTCCAATTGAAAGCGATGCATATGAGTGGCGAATTGGTGCTGGTTACAGGCGGGTCGGGATTCATTGGCGCACACTGCATCTTGCAGCTCTTGGACGCCGGCTATCGCGTGCGGACGACTGTGCGTTCGCTCACTCGTGAAGCCGGCGTGCGCGCAATGCTCCAAGCGGGCGGCGCCGAACCGGGAGAGACGCTCTCGTTCGCCGCCACCGATCTCATGTCCGACGCAGGCTGGCCGGAAGCCGTGGCCGGTTGCGACTATGTGCTTCACGTCGCTTCGCCCTTCCCTGCGAGCGTGCCGAAACACGAGGACGAGCTGATCGTCCCGGCGCGCGAGGGCGCGCTGCGGGTGCTGCGGGCCGCGCGGGACGCGGGCGTCAAGCGGGTGGTGCTGACCTCTTCTTTCGCCGCCATCGGTTACGGCACAAAACATACGGATCGGCCCTTCTCCGAGGAGAGTTGGACCGACCCGAATGGCGGCGGGGTAGGCGCCTATGTGAAATCGAAGACCCTGGCGGAGCGCGCGGCGTGGGATTTCGCCGCCCGCGAGGGTGGCGCTTTGGAACTCTCGGTGGTCAATCCGGTCGGTGTGTTCGGACCCGTGCTCGGGCCGGATTATTCAACCTCCATCCAGATCGTACAGCGTTTGATGGACGGCGCCATGCCGGGCTGCCCGCGGCTGTCGTTTGGCATCGTCGATGTGCGCGACGTAGCGGACTTGCACTTGCGCGCCATGACCAATCCTGCCGCCAGGGGCGAGCGGTTCCTGGCGGTCGCGGGCGACTTCGTGACCATACAGGAAATCGCCCAGGTGCTGAAGGCGCGAATGGGCGATCGAGCGCGGCGCGTCCCGACCAGGGTACTTCCCGACTGGATGGTGCGGCTCGTCTCCCTGTTCGACTCATCGGTCGCGCTGATCGTCCCCGAACTGGGTAAGTTCAAGAACGCCACTAATGAGAAGGCCAGACGAGTGCTTGGCTGGTCGCCGCGATCGAACGAAGATGCCATCGTCGCGACGGCCGAAAGCTTGGTGGGCCTTGGATTGCAACGGAAATCTCATGCGTAGAATCTCTGTTATGTTTCGACTGCCGGCGGTTTATTCCGTTCTGGCTATGGCTGGCTTTCCGGCAAGTGCAGAGCCTCTGACGCTCCAATCCGCGGGAACCCCGCGGCAATTGCATGCTCCGATTCTTGGCGCTTCCACCACGGCGTTTTATGAGCATCTTCTGGACGATCCCGCTAAGACAGCGGCATTGAAGGCGATGTCCATAGGGCTGGATCGTTTCCCCGGGGGATCGGATGCCAATTTCTATAACTGGCGCAGGGGACTGATTGAAGTTCAAACCCATCCCGACAGTTCCGCTTACATACAATTCTGGGGCAAGGCGGCTGCCAGGATCGCGAAGGGAATGCCCCATGGCGTCACCCTGGAACAGTTTGACGGCTTCTCGCGTCAGATTGGAGCGCAAGTGGTTCTGGTGCCGAATTTCGAATCGTCGACAGTTGCGGATCAAGTGGAATGGTTCAAGCGCCTGGCGCATGCCGGCATAGTTCCTGAGCGGATCGAATTGGGGAACGAATACTGGGTCGCCATGGGAAACGATCCGGCCAGCCTGGCCCGCTGGCCTGACGAGCCCACCAGCATGCGGATCATGAAAGGGTACGTGGACGCCTTCAGGCCGTATCTCCCGCCCAATGCCAAGATTGCGGTACAAGCCGCTGCGGGAGCTATCGATATTCGAGCCGGCCGTTTCGGCCAACGGCTTAAGCAGTGGGATGAGGATCTGCGCCCGGAGCCTTGGTTTGATGCCGTTACCCTGCATCTCTATCCGCGCCTGCGCGATGTGATGGGCAATCCCGAAGCAGGAACGACGGCGCCCACGCCGCAGAACGCGCTGCCGCGCCTCAAGGCCATGATGGCCCGCGCGGATGAAGGCACGGAGCGCATCCTTCAAGGCATCGAACGGCGCCTGCCCGGCAAGCAGATCTGGATCACCGAATGGAATGCGCGCGGCGTCAATCCAGTGGTCCAACGGGGCGCCGATGAACCCATGTCTCCTGCCATGGAAATGCTGGCGGCCACGCGCATGGCGCTGGTCCATCTACGCCATCCTTCAGTCACCGCCTCGCTCTTTTTCAGCGTCGGCTTCGCCGAACGGCAGCATGCGACGTTTGTTCCGGATGGGCGGGGTAGCTATGCCCCCGTGCCCACCGGCGCCGCACTGCGCTGGCTGAACGAAGCTGCAAACGCCGGAGGCTCCTTTCAGCGAGTTGTCCAGGCGGGCGCCCGGCCGGTGGCAGGCGGAGGCTCGCAGAATGAGTCCTACCTTCCTGTGGAAGGAGGGCTTTTCCAATCGGGAACACGGACTACGCTAATCCTGGAAAACGTGTCCGGCGACACGTTCTCGTTTGATCCGGCCCCATTGATGCCTAACAGACGGCCATCCAAAGTTGAATCCATCTCCATGCCCAACCTTTCCGATACGGCCACACTGCCTGCCAGAATCGATACTGGAAACGCCGGCAGCGCTATTGCGGTCGCACCCTTTTCGGTGACGCGCGTAGTATGGGAGTAACTTCACTCGCCATGCAGCTATTGAGTCTCGCGTAATACGGTGACGGTTTTCGCGAGCAATGTGCCCCTCTGCATCGGGGCTGATGTGGGGCGGCCAATCTTGGCCGCAGCCGCCTTTTTAGGCGGCCGGGCCGGCTGAAAGCCGGCTGCGGGCAAAATTGCCCGCCCCACAAGGGCTAAGTTGCTGTCACTGTATTATGCGAGCCTCAATACTTGTCCTCCAGCCGCACGCAATGGCCTGATGCCCGCTTCACTTTGGGGCGATGCGCCCCGTCGCGCCGAGGGCGTAGCGCACTTCGACCTAGCGCCGCTGGGCACCTCCGTGGTCTTGTGGACGCAGTGAAGCATCTGTCGAGAAGTAAGAAGACAGAATACAGAAGACAGAAGATGGTGTGCCCGCATCATTCTGACTTCTCACTTCTGACTTCTGTCTTCTGACTTCTGTCTTCTGACTCAAAGCCGCTCCAGCAACCCTTTCAGGAAATTCCAAAACGGCTCCACCGAAGAGATCTTCAGCCGCTCACTGGGACTATGCACATCCACGATGTGCGGCCCAAACGAAATCTTCTGCATGCCCGGATGCTTCTCGCCGATGACGCCACACTCCAGGCCGGCGTGCATGGCCACCAGTTCGGGAGTCTTGCCCAGGATCTCCAGATGCGCTGCCTGCGACTTGCGCACGATGTCGCTGGTTGGCTCAGGTTTCCACCCTGGGTAGCCGCCGGTATGCTCCACTTCAAAACCTGCCAGCCGGAATATTGTGGATACCATGCGTCCGGCGGCCAGCTTGCTGCTCTCGATGGCGCTGCGCTGACTGGTCTCGATCTCCACTTCATCGGCTCTCGCCGATACCGTGGCCAGGTTCGTGGATGTCTGGACCAGGCCGGCCACGTCGGGACTCATCGCCAGAACGCCATGGTGCAAGCTGGCCAGCAGTCCGGCCACCAGACGGGCGTCCGCATCGGCCAGGACTTGCTGCGGGCGCGTCACGGGTTCGACTGCAATCTTCAGACCGGAATCGAACGCGCCGAATTCCGATCGGATCTGGGTTTCGGCCGTGGCCACCAGCGATCTGAGTTCCTGCTCGCGAGCGCCGTCGAGCACCATGATCGCGAAAGCCTCGCGCGGGATGGCGTTGCGTTTACTGCCGCCCTGCATTTCGGCAACGGCCAAGGGCAGGCGGTCCGTTAGAATCTCAAGTACGCGACCGAGGATGCGCACGGCGTTGCCGCGGCCTCTGTCGATGTCGAGGCCGGAGTGGCCGCCTTGCAGGCCAGAGACTCTCACGCGCCAACCTTCCCCTGCGGCGGCGGGCCGGCGTTCCACCTTGCGGCGGGCAACGGTGTTGAGTCCGCCTGCGCAGCCGATACAAAGCGTGCCTTCCTCCTCTCCGTCGAGATTCAGGAAGTACTGGGACTTGAGCAGTCCGTTGGGAAATTCCGACGCGCCGGTCAGGCCGCTTTCCTCGTCGATGGTGAAGA
This sequence comes from Bryobacteraceae bacterium, assembly GCA_049520215.1. Classification (GTDB taxonomy): domain Bacteria; phylum Acidobacteriota; class Terriglobia; order Bryobacterales; family Bryobacteraceae; genus Bog-159. Next base: position 36,331 of record JBEKPZ010000027.1, read on the forward strand.
CAAACTCCAACGGACCGTGGGCTATGTCCTCGCTCTCCATCACGGCCAGGGCCGCCGCGACCCCGACGCCGTTGTCGGCGCCCAGCGTGGTACCGTCGGCCTTCAACCAGTCGCCATCCCGGATCAGCCGGATGGGATCGGTGTCGAAGTCGTGGGTGGTGCCCTCGTTCTTTTCGCAGACCATGTCCAGGTGGCCTTGCAGAGCCGCTGGAGTTGCACCCTCACGTCCGGGGGCGGCCGGTTTGCGGATCACGAGGTTTCCGGCGCCGTCCTGGATTGGGTCAAGACCCAGGCGCGCGGCCTGCGCCAGAACGTAGTCGCGTGCCGCGGCCTCTTTAGTGGAAGCGCGGGGTATCGCCGAAAGAGCCGCGAAGTGACGCCACAGGGACTTGGGCTCGAGATTCTCCAGTGCAGTTTCCATAGGGATTCGTTTGACGGACCAATTCTTCATCGTACAGCAGACTGAACCCTGCCTAGCCTCAATACTGTTCACTTTGGTGGGGCAGACCATCGCACTTCGTGGTCTGCCGCCTTCGGGGAGCGCTGGCAGACGACATAAAACGATCGTCTGCCCCACCGAAACATCTTTAAGTGAGGCGTACGACACAAGAGTGGAGAGGCGTGAAAAAATCAAAAAAGCCGAAGATCCTTACGTGCTCGTACGGCAGGCCGCTCGGTGAGCCACCGCGGGCGAGGGGAGACGCGCTTGCCGGCCGCAGAAGGTCTCGGGCGCCACGGTTTTGTACACTTCGTCCACTCAGGAAAACTTCCATCTGGCTCGTTTTTATCGGCGTTCATCGGCGTTCATCGGCGGCCCATGTGGGGTTTTCGTATTCGCGTTGGACCGGGGGAAAAATATTTGGCCGCCGATGAACGCCGATGAACGCCGATAACCCTGGGGTGCTGCGATCCGGCGGCTCAAATGGCGTTGCCGGAATCTCCACGTTTATGATCGCGCAGCCATGATCCGCAGTCTCCGCCCAAATCTGAATGCCAACCCACCGGCTGGAGGCGCTTCCACTCGTGCGCTGCGGCAACCCTATGCTCCACTCAGTTCCTCGGCCCCCCGATAGGATACCCCTGCCATACATATTCCAGGGCCTCGGGCAGAGTTTGTTGCTTTACGGCGCGGTCGGTGTGCCCGGCGTTTCGTGCAAACACAAACTGATAATGATAGCCCTTGGCGGCCAGCGCTTTGGCCATGTCCTCGTTCGCGGCAACCCAGTCGTGCATGTTGTCGCGCATGACATTCGGATTGAGAAGGTCCCGGTCGCCGACTTCAATCCAGATGCGCAGCGGCTTGGCCGGGGTGTTGGGGATCAGGTGTTCATGGAATTCCCATGCGCCGTGCGGGGTCTGGGGGTTCGATGGCCACTGCTGGTTGACGTAAGTGCCTGAGTAGGTGAGAACCCGGTGATAAAGCTCTGGGTGATACCACGCCATGATCAAGGCGCACGAACCGCCGGAGCTGCCGCCCATGGTCGCCCGGCCCTCGGGATCTTTGGTCAGTTTCACGTTGTATTGTTTTTCCACGAGAGGCAGCACTTCTTTCTCGACGAACTCCGCGTACAGGCCTGACATGGTGTCGTATTCGAAGCCGCGTTGGCTTCCCTGGGCGTCGCCGCTGCCGTTGCTTATGGAGATGGCAATCATCACCGGCACGCGGTGCTGGGCAATTAGATTATCCAGGGCCGTGAACAACGCCAAGTCTGGTCCGTCCGCCCCGACGATAAACGGCGCGGCCGTGCCGGAGACGTATTGCTTAGGGACATAAACAGCGACTCGGCGGGTGTAGGGAGCGGGGTGGCTGGTGATGACTAGCAGCTTGGCGGGGTCGATGGCGTCTGGCATGCCAAAGGTGTTGGCCTCGCGCGCGATGCCGGGATAGATCTTGCTGTCGGACGACTCCATGGTAAAGGTGTAGACCGTCCCCTGCGGTGCGCCTTCCCGCGCGGTCATCTCCGGAGCGGGGCTGTGCGTGGGGCCGAGGATGAAGTTTCCGTCGGAGTTTGCTGGAGCGTTGGCGCCGTCCGGTAAGACCTTCGCCGTGACATAACCGGGCGTGTCGGGATCGCGGGCCGGTGGCGTCGGGCGCGCCGGGCGTGCGGGCGCGGCCGGAGCTTGGGCCATTACTGGATCTAAGCCAGTCATCAAGATGCTTAAGCACGCGATGCTCAGAAGACGGAACATTAGCATCTCCTTTCGGGAAACCCATCACCGATCTTAACTCGACAGCCTATACGGCCGATAACCGCCGAATATAATCGGATAGAACCCATGCCCAACCTTCAAGAGCAATTCGGCCAGATCGACATCTACCTTTTCGATCAACTGCTCCGGGGCCGGATCAGGCCAGGGATGCGAGTGCTCGATGCGGGCTGCGGATCTGGCCGCAACCTGGTCTACTTTCTCAAGCAGGGGTACGAAGTATTCGGCGTGGATACAGATCCGCAAGCGGTTGAGCGGACGCGCCGCCTCGCCGCATCCCTCGCACCGGCTCTTCCTGCGGACAACTTTCGGGTGGAAGCCATCGAAGAAATGGCCTTTCCGGACGCGTTCGCCGACCTCGTGCTCAGTAGCGCCGTGCTCCACTTTGCGCGGTGTGACGATCATTTTGAAGCGATGCTGCGCGCGACATGGCGCGTATTGAAACCGGGAGGGTTGCTTTTCTGCCGACTGGCATCTTCAATTGGAATGGAACGGCAAGTCCAGCGCATAGCCGGACGCCGCTTCCTTTTGCCCGACGGCTCGCAGCGCTACCTGGTTGACGAGGAGCTCTTGCTTCGCTGCACAGCGGAGCTGGGTGGGCAATTGGCCGATCCGTTGAAGACCACCATCGTGCAGAATCAACGTTGCATGACCACGTGGATTATACGGAAGAACCTGTGATCCGCCGAGCTGCACAGGTGGAGGGATCAGGCGCGGCAGGCAGGATGCGCAGTCCTGCCTGGGATCGCTGCGCTCTTAGCCCTTGTGGGGCGGGCAATTTTGCCCGCAGCCGGTTTTCAGCCGGCCCTAGCCGCCTAAAAAGGCGGCTGCGGCCAAGATTGGCCGCCCCACATCAGCCCCGATGCAGAGGGGCACATTTCTCGCGAAAACCGTCACCGTATTACGCGAGACTCAATAGGGGCGACCTGTGCAGACCCGCGTCGCAAACCAGGATGTCTGCCTTACAAAATGCTGCGCTGACCTGTGGTTACTCCCCTCCAAGCCCCGGCTTACTTACCGCCACCTCAACCACCTTCGGCGCATACTTACCCGCCGCCTCCCGAATCTTCGCCGCATTGCCCAGCAGCACAAAGGTCAGATGGTCCGGCTTGTAGTACTTACGCGCGGCCGCGTTGGCCTGTTCCAGAGTCACCGCATCGATACGCGCGAAGAGATCGTCCACTTCGTCGCGGCCCAGCCCATACAACTCCAGATCGCCCAGAATTACCGCGAGCTGATCCGCCGTCTGCAGTCGCGCGGGCGGATAAGTGCCTTTCACATACGCCTTCACCGAAGCGAGTTGCTCCGCGCCGATGCCCTTCTCCCCCAGCCGCTTCAGCACATCCAGGGCCATGTCGATGGCCTTCGCGGTTGTCTCCGTCTTGGTGAACGTGGTAATCACGATGCTTCCCCGGAGGCGCGGTTCCTGCACCTGGCAGTTCGCGCCATACGTCAGCCCGGAGTTCACCCGCAACTCCTCGTTCAGCATGGAAGTGAACCGGCCGCCGAACAGGGTGTTGACAAGCTGCAGCGTAACCCGGTCCGGGTTTTTCCGGTCGACGCCGGGCTGTCCGATATAGAAATAGGTTTGCGTGGCATCCGGCTTGTCCACCAGCAGCAGGTCCCCGCCGGAGCGAAACGGCGCCGCCGCGGGCCATGCGAACGCCGTGCCCGCCGCGGCTCCGCCGAAGGCCTCCGCAATCTTCGGCCCAGCCACCGCCGGATCGAAATCGCCGGTCACAATCACCACCATGTTCCGGCCGCAATACGTGCTCTGGTGGTAGCCCACGACGTCCTGCCGCCCAATGCGCGCCAGCGTGATCTCGTCCGCCGGGTGGCCGTAAGGATGGCTCGCGCCGAAGAAGAACGACTGAAAGTAAGATCCGATCGCGCCCTGGGGATTGTCCTTCAGCGATTTCGCCGCGTCCACACGCTGCGCCACCAGCTTGCGCACCTCAGCCTCGGGAAACGTGGGCCGCAAGACGGCGTCGGTCAGCAGATCCAGACCGCGATCGAAATCCTTCTTCAGGAACTCAGCCGAGATCGTCGTGGCGGACGAGATCCCAAAACCCTCGCCTGCCTGAAACGTGCCGCCCAGAAAATCCAGTTCCTCGGAGAACTGGTCCGCGCTCCGCTTGCTGGTCCCTTTTCGCAGAAGCTGGGCCGTCACGCTGGCCAATCCCGCGCGGTCCGCCGGATCCGATTCGCCCCCGCCCTTCACCAGAATTCGAAAGCCCACCAGCGGCACGCCCGGCCGCGCCATCAAATCGACCACCACTCCGTTGGGCAGCACTTGCCGCGAATAAGGAGGCAGCTTCACTTGGCTCACTTGGCCCAGCAGGCCTGCCGCCGCCACCATCAATCCGAAACTCAGTCGCGCAGTCATTAGCGGCTCCCTTCGGCTGCCGGGGCTTCCGGAATCAGCGTCGCGATGGTGCGGTTCTTCTCCACCAGATATTGCCGCGCCACGCGCTGGACATCGGCCGCAGTTACCGCTTCCAGCGTTTGCTCGACGGTAAACAGTTTCCGGTAGTCCCCGTAATACACTTCATAAACGCCCAGTAAATTCGCCCTTCCCGCGATGGTCTTCAGTTGCCGGTAATGATCCGCCAGCAACTGATTCTTGGCCTTGCGCATCTCTTGTTCGGACACAGGCTCGTTGCGCACGCGATCCAGTTCCTCAAACAGCGCCTTCTCCGCGCGCGCCGGCTCGACGCCGCTCCGCGGCGACAGGCTGAAAATCAGCAGCCCTGGATCGAGCGCATTTTGGCGGAATGCATTCACGTTCAGTGCGAGCTGCTCCTTATCCACCATCCGGTTGTACAAGCGCGAGCTTTGCCCGTGAACCAACAGAGTCTCAAGCACGTCCAGCGGCGCATCGTCCGCGTTCTTGGTTTCAGGCACATGATACGCCACCAGCTCAATGGGCAACTGGGCGCGCTTCCGCACCACCACGCGCTTCTCTCCGAGCTGCCCCGGCTCCTTGGTACGCACCGGTGGCGGTGGTTCCTGACGTGGAATCGGCTCCAGATACTTCTTCGCCAATCCCATGACTTCCGCGTTCGAAACATCTCCCACCACCACCATGACGCAGTTGTTGGGCGCGTATCCCATGCGGAAATGCGTCTTCAGATCGTCCATGGTCCACGATTCGATGTCCGACGGCCAGCCGATCACCGGCCAGTGATAGGGATGCGCCACAAACGCGGCCGCGCCGAGCTGCTCGAATAGCACGCCGAAGTTGCTGTTATCCACCGAGAGCCGCCGTTCGGAGTACACCACGCCGCGCTCGGATTCCACCATCTTCGGATCGAAGCTCAGGTCGCGGATGCGGTCCGCTTCCATATCCATCATGAGTTCCAGCGCCGACCGCGGAAACCAGTCGGTATAGACGGTGGTGTCTTCGGTGGTGTAGGCGTTGTTGTTGCCGCCGTTCTTCTCCATTTGGATATCGAACTGTTTCGGGCCGTATTTCTTCGCGCCGTTGAACATCATGTGCTCGAAGAAGTGCGAGAGTCCGGTGGTGCCGGGATGCTCGTTGCGCGATCCGATCCGGAAGAAGAAGTACATGGCCACGTTGGGGATATTGTGGTCTTCCTGAACCAGGATCTTCATCCCGTTTTGCAGTGTTTCGGTGCGCACGTCGGCGGGCTGTGCCCAGCCGAGCGCCGACAGGCACAGGAGTACGATCGCTAATCGCATGCCGCTACCATAACAGAATGTTGGAGGATTGGGGTGGGGCCGTGGCTATAGGCGGTGGTAGGGGGTGGCGGGGGGGGGCCGTACACACCCCCCGGGGGCCGGCGGGCCCGGGCGGCGCCCCGCCGATCGCAACGGCCCCACCCCAATCCTCCAACATTCTGTTATGGTAGCGGCATGCGATTAGCGATCGTACTCCTGTGC
>JBEKPZ010000028.1:0-36702 GCA_049520215.1 Bryobacteraceae bacterium
ACTCTGTACGACTACGGAAAGTTCCAGGTGCAGGTGAGCGCCAACCTGGTCTCCAACTGGGAAGGCGGCGAGATCGTTCGTTTCATGGGAGACAAGGGCACTATCGAACTTACGGAAGAAGGCGCGCGGCTGTTGCCCTATAACCCCGTGGAGGATTACGAGTACCCGCTGGAGAGCTGGCCCAAAGACACCAAGGATCGCTTCGTCGCCGAGCACAAGAACGATCCACTGGCGGACGTTGGCACGGCGGCGCAGCAACCCAAGCGCGAGCCGGTGGCATTTACACAGCAGAGAGAAGGCACCGAAGACCACTTTAAGAACCTGTTTGAGTGCGTACGCAGCCGCCAGCAGCCGCGCGAGAATGTCGAGTTTGGCTGCGGCACCGCGGTGGCCTGCCACATGGCGAATGCATCCTATCGTCAAAGTGGCAAGCGAGTCGTGTGGGACCGCGAGAAGCAGAAGCTATTGAGTCTCGCATAATACGGTGCGGTTTTCGCGAGAAATGTGCCCCTCTGCATCGGGGCTGATGTGGGGCGGCCAATCTTGGCCGCAGCCGCCTTTTTAGGCGGCTCGGGCCGGCTGAAAGCCGGCTGCGGGCAAAATTGCCCGCCCCACAAGGGCTACTAATCAGGATGACGGTTAAATCCGCCGGCGGCCACGCCACCGCCGCGCGGTTAGCTTTTGGGGGCTCGCGGGCGCCTATCGCTCCGGCCCATGAACTGATGCAGGGCGAAGGGAACTTCGTCGGGATGCGATGCGCACCAGGCAATGATGCGCTCGAGCTTCAGGGTATCGTCGGCGATGGCGCCGATTTCCATCAGCTCGGTTTCAATGATCTCCGGATCTCGCATAGCAACTCCAGCATGGCACATCCCGGTAGCTCACGGCTTAATGGTAGTAGCATGAGAACAATGACGCGAAACATGCTTGCCGGCCTGGTATTCTCCGCGGTGCTGGCTTTCGCGGCCGCGCCCGCTAAGATCGTGCTGATCGCAGGCAACCAGAGTCATGGCCCGGGCGATCATGAATATAAAGCCGGCTGCATGCTTCTAGCCGGCTTTCTGAGACAGAATCGGGTATCGGACCCAGTGGTGGTAACCGGAGGGTGGCCGGAGGATGAGTCGGTCTTCGAAGGCGCGCGCGCCGTCGTGTTGTACATGGATGGCGGCACGGGGCATCCCATCCTGATCGGCAACCGGCTGGAGTCCATGGCCAAACTCATACAGAAGGGCGTCGGACTGGCGTGCCTGCATTACGCCGTCGAGGTGCCTAAGGACCATGGCGGGCCGCAGTTCCTCGACTGGATTGGCGGCTTCTACGATCGTCCCTATTCGCAGAACCCGGTGAATGACATCCTGGCCGTCCAGGCCACGCCGGACCATCCCATCTCCCGCGGCTGGACCAGCTTCCAACTGAAGGACGAATGGTATTATCGAATCCGATTTCAGCCGGGCGACCAGCGCGTCACGCCCATCTTGACCGCCATGCTGCCCGCCGATGCGCCGAGCCCGCAGGTCTTGGCTTGGGCTACGGTACGGCAGGACGGAGGCCGGGGATTCGGATTTACCGGGCTGCACACGCATGCCAACTGGGGCGTGCCGGAATTTCGACAATTGCTGGTGAATGCGGTCCTATGGACCGCCAAACTGGATATCCCAGCCAACGGCGCCAGGTGTGAATTGAACCCGGAGGATTTGAAAAAGAATCTCTTTGACGTGCCCGCGAAGCACCAGTGAGTTACCCAAGGAGCAACGTGAAATGAGCAATTGCCTAAAGGTCTCTCGACGTCAGTTTCTGTCGCGGACTTCTCTCGCCGCCGCCGCGGGAGCCGCACTTCCAGCCATCATTCCCAGCCATGTGCTGGGCGCGCCCGCCCGTCCCGGCGCAAACGATCGCATCCAGATAGGCGTCATTGGCGTAGGTGGGCGCGCCAACCTCCTGATCGATCAGTTACCCAAACCGGGACAGATCGTGGCGCTCGCCGATTGCTGCCTGTCGCGGTGCGAAGAGGCCGCCGGCAGACGCAGCGCCAATTGGGATATCTATCAGGACTACCGGAGGATACTAGATCGCAAGGATATCGATGCCGTCATCGTGGCGACACCGGACCACGTCCGCGTGATTCCGTGTATCCACGCCTGCCAGGCGGGCAAGGATGTCTACGCCGAGAAACCGTTGACGCTCTATCCCGGTGAAGGAACCGTGCTGGTGAAGGCTGCGCGGAAGTACAAGACCGTGTTCCAAGTGGGCAGCCAGCAGCGCTCGATGGAGATGAATCAGATCGCGTGCAAGCTGGTGCGTACCGGTGGATTGGGCAAAATCAAGCTGGCGCAGGGCGTGAGCTATCCCGATTCGTCGCCCATCCCCGATCTGGCGGAGGAGCCCGTGCCCCAAGAGCTGGACTGGAATGTGTGGCAGGGCCAGGCGCGCGCACGCGCCTACAACAAGAAGTTGCGATTCGGCTGGATGGGGTTTCAGGACTATTCGGGCGGTGAGACCACCAACTGGGGTGCCCACGGATTGGATCAGATCCAGTGGGCCCTCGGCATGGACGGCACCGGCCCGGTGGAATTCTGGCCCATGGAGGAACCGCGCGGCGCCATGGCGTTCCGCTACGCTAATGGCGTCGAAGTCCATCTGGACTTGCCCTATAGCGGCGACCAACCCCTGATGGGCGGAGGCCGCTTCATCGGCGAGAAGGGTTCGATCGACATTTGGCGCAACAATTTCAAGATCGACGCGCCCGGCGTCACGCTGGACTTGCCGCCAGAGGAAGAAATCGAGAAGTGGCACGACAAGCGCGCGCTGTGGCAGGCGGAGTATCACATGGGGTTCTGGCTGGGGTGCATCCCCACGCGCGAACAGCCCAACGCCGACGTCGCGATCGGGCACCGTTCGGTAAGCGTCAGCCACCTCACCAACATCGCGCGCAGGCTGAATCGCAAAATCCGGTGGGATCCACAGGAGGAACAAGTGATCGGCGATGAGGAGGCTAACCTGCTCGCCGTCAACCGCCCACGGCGAAAGGGCTGGGAGTTACCCAAGATCTGAAAGGCGCTCCTGCCACACTTCACTCATAAGCGAATGGAGTCACTGGAAGCGGCCAACGAAGTCACCGCCGTGCGCCTCACCGAAAAGCGCCGCTTTGCGAAGGTCGGCGACCTGTTTCGCCTGTCGCCGTATGCTGGTGTGTTCCTGTGGGGCAGACTGATTAAGAAGGCCAGGTTTTTCGGGGACAATTTCGAAGCAAATCTCGTTTACATCTACGACGCGATCGGCCGTAACCTCCCCAAGCCAGAGGTCCTCATCCCATCGAATCTGATCGTAGGTCCTTCCGTCGTGAACAACCTGGGGTGGGTTCGGGGCTACTGGCAGATCATGGCTTCCCAACCGCTGCGGCCCGCCGATACACGGGAAGAACATTTATTCGTCAGCTACCGAGGTACGGGATCGCCAGCGGACTATGATCTAGTCGATGAAGATGGGCGCGTGGTCGCGGGTCGCGCAGTCGATCCGAGATCCCTGGGCCAATCCGGATACGGCAATTTCAATTACGTTGACTGGCTCATCCGCGGCATCCTGCAGGCACGCGGTGTGATCCCGCAATAATCGCGGGTCCAGCGTTTCGGCGCCAATGCGCCGTGGCGGCCTTATCGTTTCCGTTGAGGTTATCGGCCAACGCCAGACTCTCCGCCGGCGCCTGCATGGCCTTAGCGCGAAGCGCGTCACGGCACTGGCACCAACAGGGCCTTGCCGATCACCGTCGTGAAGCCGTCCAACATATCCATAAAGCTGGAGGCAAGCAACGGACTGCTACGGAGCTGCCACAGATGTTCGGCGCTTTGCCAGGCTGACTCGCGGGCAGCGCTCACGTTCCAGGCCGCCAACGTATCTTCCAGATGAGAGACCGGCGGAAGCGCCCCGCCCGGGAGACGGACATTCAGTGTCTGCTTGGCGGACTCAACGAGGCTGTCCAGAGTGGAATTGAGTGCGGTGTAGTCGCCATAGTGCGTTCCACCATGATCCGGCGTGGTAGCAGTGACCTGACAGGTGGTGACGATGGCCTCGCACAAGTCGTGATTGATATGGGCGTTTATGCCTGCCAGCGCGAACTGGATGCGCGCGATGGCGTCCTGGTTGCGGTCCGCGAACAAGACTTGCCAGCATGCTGAAGTTGGCTCGCCGGAGAGCGAGGATTTGAGGGCGGAGAAGTAGAGACGCGCGAATTGTACGTCGAGTTGGGCCAGCCACGCGGGATCGGTGAAGCCACCGCCCGCGACCCGTGCTTCGACCGCCTGCGTAACTTGCAGATACAGCCAGTTGAACCATTTCAGGCCATCCCCATCCATACAAGTGCTGTCGATGGTGCGGAGGGTTTGGAGAACGTCCGCGATAGATTGGGGAGCAGCCTGAACACTGGCGAGCAGCGTCGCATCGTACGGAAACATGGCCAATTGTAACCTGCCTCTCTATTCCCCGATGACCGCGATGCTCGTGACCGGATGGATTTCCAGCCAGCCGACGGCCACGCCTGTATGCCGATATAATGAGCCAGTCGAGCAGCCGCAGGCGCATGGTTGATCGCAAGTCCGCGTTTCCGCGGAATGCCCATTCTAGCGAAGCGCTGCGCGGGAGACGCCAGGCCATGAACGGATACGAACGAACCGCAATGGTATTGCGTGGCGAGCGGAGCGACCGCCCGCCGGTGATGTTGCACAATTTCATGCATGCGGCGCGCGAGCTTGACGTCTCGATGCAGGAGTTCCGCACCGACCCGGCGGCCTTCGCGCAAAGCTACATCCACTCGATCGAGAAGTATTCGCTCGACGGGATCATGATCGACATGGACACCGCGACCCTCGCCGGCGCGTTGGGCGTGCCCGTGGACCTGCGGGAGCACGATCCGGCAGTCGCGGTGGGCGCGGCGCTCACCGATCTGCGCGAGGTGGACCGGTTGCCTCGGCCCGACGTGGCGGCCTACCCTCCAGTGCAGGTCTGGTTGGAAGGGGTGCGGCGCATCGCCGAGTACTTCCACGGTGCCATCTTCGTGCGCGGCAACTGCGACCAGTGCCCCTTCGCGCTGGCAACCCTGGTGCGCGGCATGGAAGGCTGGCTGATGGACATCCTGGACCCGGATCTGGAGGCCGCGGCGCATACGCTGCTCGAGTATTGCGCCGAGGCGACCTCACAGTTCCTGCGAATGATGAGCCAAACCGGCGCGCACATGTTGTCGAACGGCGATAGCGCAGCGGGGCCAAGCGTGGTTTCCCCGAGGATCTACCGGCGCTTCGCGCTGCCGTATGAGCGGCGCATTGCCGCTCTTGCGCATGAGCTGGGATGCTCCTACACGCTGCACATCTGCGGCAACACCAAGGCGATCCTTGCCGATCTGGCAACCTGCGGCGCCGACGCTTTGGATCTCGATTACCAAACCGACGTCCGCCTGGCGCACGAACGGATGAAGAACTCGATGGTCTTCATTGGGAACCTGGATCCGAGCGCCGTGGTGACGTTCGGCACGCCGGAGCTGGTGGAGGCCAAGTCGCGGGAACTCATCGACCTCTTCGCCGACACCGGCCGCTTTATCCTCAACGCCGGCTGCGCGATCCCGGCGACAGCGCCGGAGGCCAACCTCCGCGCCATGGTACGCGCCGCGCAGAGCTGGTGAGCCATTGCCATTGCCCGGAAACCCGAATTCCGTCCTCCAAAAAATCGAGTTGCCCGCTATAATCTCGTTGTATGCGCCTCCTTTCGCGCCGTCAATGGGCCACCCTGCTGGCTCCGCTGGCCAGTCTCCTCCGGGCCCTACCGCTCTCCGAGTTCAGACTCGGCATCACCACCGACGAGATCGACGACGACCCGTTGGCCGCCGCCCACTTTCTGCGCCGCTACGGCCTTCGATGGGCCGAGGTGCGGAACATCTGGGGTCCATATAATACCGGCCAACCCCTGGAGAAGGTGCGGCAGGCACGCGCCATTTTCGACGAACAAGGCGTCCGCGTCTCCGTCCTGGACACCGGTTTTTTCAAGATCCCGCTTCCTCCAGATACACCCGCGGGACGGCGCAAGCTGGATGAGCAATGGAAGCTGCTGGATGCGGCCATGGAGCGGGCCGCGGTTTTCGGAACGCGCAAAATCCGGATTTTCACCTTCATGCTCGAAGGGGACGAGAAGCCGTCTGCCAGGAGTTACGGCCGAATCGACGAACTGCTGCGAGAGGCGGCGCGGCGCGCTCGGCCGGGCGGGTTTTTGCTGGCAGTGGAAGACATCGGCGGCGGCCACGTCTCCAACGCGGCGGAATCGGCGGAACTCCTCAAGCGGGTGAACGACGACAACGTCGGCCTGACCTGGGATCCCAACAATGCCGCCGAATCGGGCGAGCAACCGTTTCCTGCCGGCTACCGCCGGCTCGACCCATCGCGTATTTTTCACGTTCATCTTCGCGACTACCGCCACGATTCAGCCGGAAAAGTCGTATGGACCGCTGTCGGCCAGGGCGAATTCGACAATCTGGGACAAATCCGTGCGCTGCTCAAGGACGGCTACAAGGAGACGTTCACGCTTGAGACGCACTGGCGCGACCCGCGGGGCAAGCTGTACTCCACCGAGACGTCTCTCAAAGGCCTTCTGAAGATCGTGGAGCAGGTTTAGCAGGATGCTGAAAAAGGCATAAACATCGCTCATTCGGGCCACAGACTACCAATGAATTAGCGGCAGTTGGTGGCACAGGCTCCAGCCTGTGAGAGCCTTTTCAGCATCCTGTTAGGTAGATCGTGGACGAACGCGAACGTACCGAAATCCGGGCGCCGGATGCGAGCTCATCGGGTGTTAATTAACTTCAGTCGATATTGCATTTTGCGACAATCGGGGAGTAGGCTTTGACTCAAATGGAGACTCCCTAGTGAGTTGGAGACGAGGCATCCGAGCCGTACTGATCGGTGCGATCGCTTTTTTCGTTGCCCAGATTTATCTGCCTCAGTGCAAAGTGCGGATCTACGCAGAAAATGCGATCCCGGCCAGCCTTGGCATAGCGGCGGTGATGGCCTTCTTTGCCTATCGCGCTTAAATGGCAAACCAGTCGAGCGGCGCCAGGCCCTCGCCTTCGGTGTAGGGAATGGCCGGTAGCGGGTCAATTTGCGTAGCATCGCCTTGGAGGGCGGCCAATCTTGGCCGCAGCCGCCTTTTTAGGCGGCCAGTGCCACTACCCTCCGGGCAGGAGATCAATCGAGGTACTTGACCAGAATGACCTCGTTGCCCTTTTGGTTATAGATGACTTCGTCGACGAGCTTCTTCGCAATGAGCATCCCGAATCCGCCCACGCGCATTCCTGCCCTCTCGCGGATTTTGAGGTGCTCGACGGGCGACTCATCGGAGCCGGCAACCGCGGCGTGCGCGAGCGCAGAGCGAGAGAACCCCAATCCGGGGTCTTCCATGTGGTAGACCAGCGAGCGGTGGCTGCGCACGCGCGAGACGCGCACCCACTCGTTAGGATCGAGTTTGCCGCCATGCTCTATGGCGTTGAGCAGCATTTCGCGAAACGCCATGGCGATGTGGCTGCGCTCCTCCGGATCGAGGTCGTTCTTCAACTCCTCGAAAAAATGCTGCAAGCGGTCGGCCGTCGGAATGTTGCAACGGATTTTAAGAGTCAGGAACTCGGGATCCGCAGACAGGATGCGAATGCCATCGTCCCAGCCAGGTTCGGTGACGGCGCTCTCCATCATTTCCCGGACTGCGGCGGGATCAAAGGGCCTGCTGAAGTAGCTGAACGCCTTCTGCTGCATCGCCTCGATCACATCTGCATTACTGGGGACTGCGTCAATGACGATGACCTTCACGCCGGGCTGGGCTTCGCGGATGGCAGCCACTAGTTCGCTTGCCGGTCCGGAAGCCTGCTGGTGTTCGGCGATAACCAAGTGGTACGTGCGCCTGCGCAGGCAGTTCAGTCCGACCGTAAGACTGGATGTCTGAACGACCATCCATTCGAGATGGTCCGACTGGCTTTCAAACAGCGGCGGCAGATCCGGTGCGGCGCCGATCAGGAGACCCAGGTAAGGCTCGCTCATGGGAATTCTCTTTAGTATAGGCATGTTCCCCGCCGTCGGCGAGCGGCCGCTTCACCAGGATAGCGACGGCGACGTGGCATCAGGCGGTTGCACAAGCCGACTTCGCCAGCAGGCGGGGATAGACGAAACCGTAAACGGTGGTTGCCAGGAAACCAATCAGGGGCAGGATAAAGCAGATGGCCATGCTATGATACCGATCCGCCAGATACCCCATCAGAGGAGGGGCAATGGCGCCTCCAACGATCGACATGATCTGAAACGAGGCGGCCATTTTGGTCCGCTCCCCCAGATTGCGCAGGCTCATGGCAAAGATGAAGGGGAACATGATAGACATGAATAGCCAGCAGAAGGGCAGTATGCGCCATGAAACCTGCTCGATGTCGGCCATGATCAGCAGGATGATGAGGCAGTTGGCGATACCGTAGAAGGAAAGCAGGAGGTTGGGTTTGACGACCCGGCTGATGGCCGCGCCGGTGAACCGCCCCGTAGCGTAAAGCACCATGGCGATGGTGATCACATAGGCGGCCGTAGCCTCGGGACTGGCCGCTCTTGTGACAGAGCCATACCAGGCGAACAGCGGGTCGATAACCACTCCACCCCCGCCATCCTTAACGATGGCATTCTCCAGGATGTAGTTCACGGCAAAAGCGTTCACCCCCACCTGCGCGGCGATATACAGGAACTGGGTGACAATGCCCCAAGTGAAGTGGGGCTGCCGGATGAGGGGGGCCTTGTGAACCGAGGCGTCCTCCGCTGCAGACTCCTGGTCCTGCTGCCCGTCAATGCTTGGCAGCTTGATGAACCAGAAGACACCGAACACAACCAGGACCACGCATCCCAGAACCACGTAAGGTATCAGCAGCCCGCCAAAATCCACCGGGGTTCCAGCTTGATGACGCTTGCCAAAAATCAAAGCGCCGCCCACCGTGGGGGCAATGATGTAGGCGACTGAATTGAAGGCTTGGGCCATCGAAAGCCGGCCGGCGGCGCCGTCCTTGGGACCCAGCACGGTCACATAAGGATTCGCCGCAGTTTCAATACAGGCGAGGCCGCTGGAAAGAACGAAGAGTGCAACAAGGAAAGCTTCGAAGGTCTTGAACCACAGGCCGGCAGGCACGAACAGGAACGCGCCGAGGGCCACCACCAGCAATCCCAGCAGAATGCCCTTCTGGTAACCAATGCGGCGAATCAGCAGGGCGGAAGGCAAAGCCATGAGGAAATAGGCGCCAAATACCGAAGTCTGGATGAACCCCGACTGCGTCTTGCTAACCTGGAGGATGTTCTGAAAGTGTTTGTTGAGCACATCCAGCATGGCATGGCAGAATCCCCAGATAAAAAAGAGGGAGGCTACCATGATCAGGGCGAACAGCAACGTGCGGCCGTTCGACTCCGGCGCAGGCGATGACCGGGCGGGAATTCCGCCTGGTGACTGGCTGGGGATCGAATCCGGCTGATTGCCGCGTGATGTTCTGGTCTTGTCCATAAGCTTCAACTGGTCGCTCTATTCAACCGTCCATGCGCGCCGCCTCGTGCCGGTTATGGTATCACCTTCGCGCCAACTCGTGGCCCCGGACAGCATTGGGAACAGGTCACCTGTCCACTCTCTGTCCGCTTCGGCATAAATGGCCGCAGGGCATGGCGTCTCCTTGATTAAATGTGCACTTTCCATCGGGCTGATGTGGGGCGGCCAATCTTGGCCGCAGCCGCCTTTTCAGGCGGCAAGGGCCGGCCGAAAGCCGGCTGCGGACATCCAAGCTGGTTGTCACTCTATTATGCGAGACTCAATAAGTTGTCGGCCTCGGCGATCTGCTGTTATTTGAGCAGCTTCGCGCGTCCTGGGCACGTGTCCGGCGCGGACGTTGTTTTTGGGAGCGTTTGGCAGTATATTGGTTCCCACCAGAGGAGATACCCATGCCTCCCTCAGCGACTGCACGGCGTTGGATGCTTGTCTTCCTTATACCGGTCCTTGCCGTCCTTGCACCATCAATCCGGAGCCAGAAGCTACTGCCAAGGGAAGTCGATGTTCATTTGCGGCCGGCAATCGAGGAACTCAACCGCACAAGAGGACTCGACCGCGCCACTCTAGAGCACGTGCGTGAAGCTTTCCATTCGAGCGACGGAACATGGAATAAAGAGCGGGTCACAAATCGCCTCGCTGCGGCGATCGCCCGGAAGGAGTTTGGCCTGTCTTCCGACAGAAAGGGTTTCAAAATCCTTCAGAAGCCAGCCACGGATCCTAACCGCAGGCTGGTGCTGCGGACGAGCGGCAGATTCGTGGAATCCGTTTCGTCCGTCATCCGCCGCCTGTCCATCCTCGAGGAAATCGGCCCCGGGACGTCGACGAAGCTCGGTCAGGACCAACTTCGGGTTTACCTCAAAGACACCGTGAAAGTAACCGATTACCAACAGGTCACAGAGGCGTTTCATCCCGATTTAATTGCCGAGGCGGTCACACTTAAGGAGCCGAAAACGCTGTTGCGACTCTACGGTGGAAAGGTGCAAGCGAGCGGGCGTTACTTCTTTTGTTGTCTCCAGCGCTCCCCTGTTGGACAAGCCCAGGCTGGGGAACGCCCGGCCCAGTTCTGGTCGGACGCGAGCGGACTGGCAACACCTCCGGAGAATCTAGGCAGGCACTTGGCGGTGACGACAATTCCGGCAGGTACGACGGTGATTATCGGGACCGTGGCCGATAACTTCGTCGATCAGTTAGGGCGTCCTAAGCTGGGTGGAAACACGCAGATCTTCGTACCCCATATAAGGACATTCCCATTTCAGGAGTACCGGCTCGCGGGAGAGAAGAGTGCCGTGACCGAGATACTGCTGCAGTCGGACGATAGGATTCTGCGGTTTCGCAAGTGAGCTGAACACTAACGACGTGCAGTCTACTTGGGTTGAAGCATGGGAATCCCGTCTTTGTTCGGCTTGCGCGCCAGGGCCGCCCGGAGAACTTCGCAATCGTGATTTCGGCGCGGTAGAGCACCCGGCATCCGTTCTCCAGGTGACCTCCGAAGGCACCCTTGTCGGCCGAGAGAGTAAGGTGCAGGTGCGGTTCTCCTGCGGCAATCAGGCCGTTGATATTGAGGATCTCCATCGGACCTTTCACGGTGATGAACTCATCCTCCGCTCTCGGAAAGAGAGCCAGCCGCGGCAGGCACCACACCGTCCTGGATGTTGTTCCTGCGGATCGTATCCCGTATGGTTTCGAG
This sequence comes from Bryobacteraceae bacterium, assembly GCA_049520215.1. Classification (GTDB taxonomy): domain Bacteria; phylum Acidobacteriota; class Terriglobia; order Bryobacterales; family Bryobacteraceae; genus Bog-159. The sequence continues at coordinate 11,270 of JBEKPZ010000028.1, forward strand.
CAGCAGATCGCCGCGGTCGAGCCGTATGCGATAGATCTCCTGGACCTGGGCTCCGCAAAAACTCGTGAGGCCGCGACCTCCTGTGCCGACGTGTGAGGCGTAGTGAACAGGGCGGCCACCAGCTAGCCGGCTGCGGGCAGGATTCCCCGCCCTCCAGCGTTAATTAATTGGCAGTCAACAAACGCTTGTACAGAGTCCACAAGCGCGGGTAGTCGAGGTCAAGCATCGCGCGCACGGGCGTGGCATCGGGCGCCAGCCTGCGCTCCAGAGGAACGGTCGCGCCGTAAGTCTTGCCGAAGCGCGTGTCGATGTCGAGCCACGCGGTCTCGGACCTGGTGACGAACCCGGTGTCGAGCAGCCACGCGGCGGCCAACTCGTCCCAAAGAAACCCCGTGGCGTTGGGGTTCTTGAGGAAGCCGGGATAGCGTTGGCCGTAATCCTCTTTGTAGCGTTGGGTGACCGGAGTCCGGACCGCGACAATTTCATCGAAGCGTGTTTTGGTCAGCACGGCGCGATTGCAGATGTCCAGCGGGAACATGACCTTTTCCGGAATGCGCGAGCGGAGTACGGCCTGCGCCGCCTCGGGATCGAACCAGAAGTTGAACTCCGCCGCGGCGGATGCATTGCCCGGCACGTGCACATTGCCTCCCATGAAGACGATGCGCTGGATCTTCCGCTCCAGATCCGGGTGAAGGCGAAGAAGCAGGGCCACATTGGTCATGGGACCGAGGGCGAGGATGGTGATCCGACCGGGGTTTTGCTCGATAGTGGCGGCCAGGTCGGCTAGCGCATCCATCGCCGCTGGCTGCGCGGGCGGCGCAAACTTGGCCGGGTTGCCAAAAGCGCCTTGAAACTCAAGCGGCGCTTCCAGCCTGGCCATCTCGGCCGTGTGGATGAGCGGCATTTGGGCGCCCACATAGGGCTTGAGTTCGCGATGACCGAGCAAGCCGAGGATTTCCGTGAGATATCCGGCGCTCTCAGCGGCCCACACATTGCCCGACACCGCCGTGATGGCGGCCACCTGCACTTTCTCGGGACTGCGGAGAACCATCGCCAGGGCTGCGCCATCGTCGCCGAAGAAGCCGCAGTCGGTATCGAAAACGATCGTGCCGGCGGGTGGCGAGGCGGCGAGCAGGAGAAGCGGCCATAGGGTCATAAAGACATGGTGCCACAGGCTCCAGCCTGTGGATGGTGGCACAGGCTTCAGCCTGTGGTGGTCAGCGCCCGATGAGGACGCCCACCGCGGACGGCTGCACATCCAGCCGCTCGATGCGGTGGCCCAGCGCGAAGGGCTCGCCAACCTTGGCGCTCGGGTAGGCCTGCACAACGTAATTGTGGATGAGGAAATCGAGCATACGGCCCTCGATGGTGACGCCGGAAATCTGCACTTCTTGCACGTCGACGGTGGCGGTCCCACCGGATGAGCGGATGCGGGCGGTGATGGTGACAGGCCGCTCGCCATCCAGCAGGTAGGCCAGGATGCGTCCCGGCGGCTTGCCTTCCGCGCGGCGCAGCTTGCCGAAGTCGATGAGCGCGGTGGCGGTGGCGGTTCCCGGTCCCAAGTCGAGGCGCGCATTGCGGACCCCGTCAGGGGCCACTTCGGCGACCTCCTGGCGGGCGTAGGCGTTCAACTCGGCGGGCGTCAGGACCACGCGCGAGCCAGGCTTCAGGCGATCATGCTCGATCAGTGAGAATTTGTGGACGACCGCCTGGTAGTCGGGCGAGGTGGTGGAGAGCACGGGCGCGGCCAACAGCGCGAGTGCCGTGAAAATGCGTCCGCTCATACCACAATGACGCGCACTGCTATTGGTTCGTTGCCTGCCAGTGGGGGCAGGGCACCCAACAGGGCTGTGGAAAAGGACGCAACCGGTGGACGCGGGACCTTTGAATCCAGATACTTACACCGTGGCGAGGCGCGTGCAACCTGGCGGGCCGGAAGGTGGACTGTATGCATCTGTTCAACCCGGAGGTGCTTCTATGGGGCGCGGTCGTCCTGTTGGCACTGCTGGTGGTGCTCGGACTAGTCTTCGGCCGCGCTTACCTGAAGTACCGCGGCGACCGGGTGATTACGTGCCCGGAGAATCGGCGGCCGGCGGGCGTCGTAGTGGATACCAGGCGCGTGCTGCTGACGACGTTGGAAGGCAAGACGGATCTGCGGCTGAAGTCCTGTTCCCGGTGGCCGGAGCGCCAGGACTGCGGCCAGGAGTGCCTGCGGCAGATCGAGGCCGCGCCGGAAGACTGCCTGGTTCGCCACATCCTGACCCAGTGGTATGAGGGGAAGGCCTGTGCGCTGTGCGGCAAGCCGATTGGCGAGATCAATTGGACCGACCATAAACCGGCCCTGCTGAATGCGGAGCACCGGACGGTCGAATGGCGCGATGTGCCGGCGGCGGACGTGCCGGATGTGCTGGCGTCGCACCAGGCCGTGTGCTGGAATTGCCATGTCTTGAATCGCATGTTAGGGGAGCATCCGGAACTGGTGATCGACCGGTCGCGGCGGATTTAGACCGAAAACCAGGCGGCCTGAGAGGCCGCCGCAGGCCGCGGGCCTGCCCCACATTTTTCAGCTTGCCGGCGCTTTCTCCGCTTCGTCCGCGAGTTGGTTCAGCGTGCGCGCCAAGCCGCGCGCGGCTTCCGGATCCACGTCCATCCAAACGTCGAACTTGCCGGTCAGTTTGCCGCTCTCTTCCACCTGGAATTTGACGCGCACACGCTTGCCCCAGAAGATTGGATCGTTCAGCGCGCGTCCGGTAATGGAAGTGAGCACCAGGCATCGGCCCCAGCAGCGCGCCAGCGTGGGAATCGCGTCACGTAGCGCCTGCGGGAAATTCATGGTGTTGAGCGGACGCCGCCGCCGGTTTGGAGTTACAGCGGGATCGCGCCGCGTCCGCTCGACGCTGCGAGATTTCATGGAGACCTCCTTCGGAGGGTAGCAGATTTAGGTCAGCGCGGATTCGAGCGTGGCCACGTCCACCAGGCCCGCGCAGCCGTAGAGTACGGGGAGCAGGCGTTCCGCGGGATAGCGCCGGCGCAGTGCGGCGACATGATCGGTGCCGGCGCGGTAGGCGGGCAGGTACATCCGGCCGAGCAGCGGGTGGCGTCCCCATGCACCGGAAAGCTTGCCCGCCCGCTCCGTCGAGACCAGGAAGTCGCGCCGCAGGATGGCGGCCACCTCGCGTTGCGGCACGCCGTCTTTCCAGGTGAGATAGGATGCCTGGTTCTTGGCGTCATCCTGCAACAGCGCCAGCAGCACGCCGACTTGGAGGTCGTCGTCGGGCAACTCGTCCACTTCCGTGACGCCGTGCGCGATCAGGATGGCGTTGTTGGCGATGCCTTCAAACAGTGCGGCGGCGCGCGTATTCATGGTCAGAACGGAGGCCTCGAAGCCCACCAGGCCGCGCGCGTAAAGGTTCTGCAGGTAGGCGAAGGTGGTGACGTGTCCTGGCACTACCTCGTGGCTGACAAGATGCACGAACTCGGGATACGAGATCTCGAGCGAGGCATTGATCTCGTAGGTGGCTTCGTATTCCGGCGTGCCGTCCGCGCGGCGGGCGCGGCCCAGGTAGTTCATCGAGCCGGAGAACCAGGCATCCTGGATGGGCAGGAATTGGATATTGGCGCGCGGCACCTCCGCGAGCTCGGCAGGCAGATGCGGCGACAGGTGCGCGGCGCTCAGCGCGTCATACTGCGCGATCACGGCAGCGCCCAGCCCGCGGATTACGGCCATGGGTACGAAGCGCGCTTTGCGCCAGGCGTCCACCGCGGCAAGCAGTTCGTGGCCGGTGTGCGCTGCCGTCGGCGAAAGATATCCGGCGCGGGCCAGCAGTTCCGCAATGCGTTCGCGCCTGGCAGTGGGGTCGGATTGGGATGGCGCCTGGCCGATGGATGCTTCCACGCAGCGCTCGTAGGGAACCGGTTCGCCTTTGCCGAGCATCTCCAGGGCGAGGTCCCACATGGTTTCGAAACAGAGCGCCAAGCCGCGGAGGTACTCGCCGCGGAGACCGGGAATGCCTGCCGCCTCCGCTGTCAGGCCGTGTATGGCGCCCGCGACATCTACCGCGGCGAGGTAGGTTTCGATGGCTTGCCGATCCGCAGCCTTCGCCGCTATGCCGCCGGACTCGCGAACGCGGGCGGCGGCGGGGTGGGTGTAGGCTGGCGGCAGCGGCTCATCGGAGAACCAGGAATCGGCGATGAAGCGTCCGGTCCCGGAGGGGCAAAGGACGTCGCCGCCCCAGAGCGTGTCAATGCCCAGGATCGCGTTCGCGATCAGTGGCTGGAGTTGTGTCATTTACTTTTCTCCTGGTACCGCTTCTTGACGGTCGCGGCTCGGTAACGGATGCAGCGATCCGTACCATAGATATGCGCAGAGGAAGATAAACAGCGCGGCGGAGATGGTTTGCGAGACCACTTCGTTTGCGTAAAAGGGGGTCTTGATCCAGTCTTCGGTGAAACTGGGGATCAGGCGGCAGGCGGCGCCCGCGACTCCGCCCAATGCGCCGCCGGCCATCAGGCCGGACGCCATGATCACCCCGCGCTCGCGGATTCGCGAACCGCGCTCGCCGCCGGCCTTCTCCGATCGCCTGCCCAGGAAATGCGCCAGGAATCCGCCCACCAGCGCGGGCGTGTTCAGTTCCAGTGGCAGATACATCCCCAGCGCGAAGATCAAGGCGGGCACGCCCAACATCTCCATAATGACGGCGATGAACGCACCCGCCGCGAACAGGATGTAAGCCACCGGCTGGCGGCTCATGAAGCCTTCCACCAGCGCCTTCATAATGGATGCCTGCGGCGACGCTAATACAACGCGCGTGTCGCCGGGGACGGCCTCGCCGAATTGAAACGTCCGCGCCAGCAGCACGATGGTCAGGCCCACCGCCACCGACGCCGCGATCACTCCCAGGAACTTCACTTTCTCCTGCGCGGCGGGCGTGGAGCCTAGCCAGTAGCCGGTCTTGAAATCGGTGATCGCCTGGCCCGAAGTCGAGAGCGCGGTACACACAATGCCGGCGATGGCCATCACGAAGAACATGCCGGTGGTGCCGGAAAGGCCGAACCGCAACAGCACCACCGACGAGACGATGATGGTCAGCATGGTCATGCCGGAGACGGGGTTGCGCGCGGTAGTGGCAATGGCGTTGGCGGCCACGGAGGCAAAGAAGAACGAGAAGAGCAGCGTCAGGCCGAGGCCCAACAGGATCACCGCGGGGGAAGCCGCCAGACTGCCCAATAACATGGCGACGCCGATGGCGCTTACGATCACGCCGATCAGTATCGCCAGCACGGAAATGTCGCGGTCGGTGCGCGCCAGGCCGGCACCGCCGGCACCCCCGGTCTCGGGGCCGCGCCGGAAGGCGCGCGCCGCGATGGCGAACGATCCGGCCACCACGCGCATGGATTTCAGAATGCCGAAGACGCCGGCGGTGGCGATGGCGCCCACCCCCACGAACCGCACGTAGCCGCGGAAGATCTGCGCCGCGGTCATCTGCGCGATGGGGATTTGGGCCGGATACACCGCGGTGGTGGCCATGTGGCTGCCGATCATCCAGATCAACGGCACCAGCACCAGGTTCGACAGCACGCCGCCGGCGCAGAGAATCATGGAACTGCGCAGGCCCATGACGTAGCCGAGGCCCAGGATGAAGCTGATAGCGTCGAAGCTGAGGCCCATGCGGGCGCGCTCGGTGAGCGTGCGCAGGGCGGGCACGAACTGGAAATCCAGGTACTCCTTCCAGACGTGAAACGTGGTGACGAAAAAGTCGTAGACGCCCGCGATGGCGGTAGCCTGCAGCAGCAGCTTGGCCTGCGAGCCGCCCTTTTCGCCGGTGACCAGGACCTCCGTGATGGCGGTGGCTTCGGGGTAGGGGAGCAGGCCGTGCATGTCGCGCACGAAGTAGCGGCGCAAGGGGATCAGGAACAAGACGCCCAGGCAGCCGCCCGCCAGGCAGATGAAGATGGTCTGCACCGGATGGGGGTCGAGCTTCAGAATGTAAAGCGCCGGCAGGGTGAAGATGGCGCCCGCAACCACGGAGCCGGCCAGGCCGCCGATGCCGGTAATGATGACGTTCTCCAGCAGGCTGGAGCGCCGCGGATAGGCGCGCGCCAGCCCGATGGCCAGGATCGAGATGGGAATGGCCGCCTCCATCACCTGGCCGACTTTGAGGCCCGAGTAGGCGGAGGCTACGGTGAAGATCACGCACAGGAACAGTCCCCAGCCCACCGAACGGGCAGTAAGTTCCGGCAGGGCTGCGGAGGCGGGAACCGGGGGAACGTAAACCGCGCCGGGCGGCAGCGGCTTGTAGGCATTCTCCGGGAGCGTGATGATCGGGGTACCGGTGGTCAAGACCGTATCGTAATCGATCTCACAGCAAAGGCAAGGTGGTGCTGCCGGCCGGGCCGGCGAAAATCAGTTCGAGCGAACGAATGCGGTGGATGTTGCCGCGGAAGGGAAAATACAGGAAGCCGCTGGCCGGTCCATGGCGCTCGCCCTCGGGTAGGGCCGCCTGGACCACCAATTCCTCGGCCTTGAGGGGCGGCTCTTTGTCCGCGCCGGTCGGGTTCTCGTCGGGTGCGCGCGAAAGCGGCGGTTCGTTCCGGACTGTGGGATCGCCCGGAAAACGCTCGGTTGGCTGAGGCTGTCCCAGGACAATGGGACCCAACTGGGCGGTCGGCTGCAGACCATGACCGGTGATGGGATCCGGATACTTCAGCGCGTTCGCCACGATTTCCGGGGCCTGTGGCGAGAGCGCTTGTTTGCGGCCGTTGACACGCAAGCTGAAATGGCTGGCATTCACCAGCAGGTTTTCGCCCTTGGCGGGAAAGAGGGCTACTTCCACCACCAGGTAGTCCTTGGCGATGAACATCTGTCGTCCGCTGGAGAAGCTGTGCACCAGATACTCCGCGCCGATCGACAGTTTCTCCAGTTTGGCGCGCGCCGGGTATTCCTGCTCGGAGGCTTTCGGTGTGGTGCCATACTGGGCTGCCAGCATGCCCGCGAGCGCGGGAAGCAAGAGGGCAGCGCGGTGAACCATGCATCTATTATGCGCCGGTTCGTGACGGCCTTGGTGGGGCGGTCCCCCTGGACCGCGGCCGACGCCCACGTCGGCCTCTCGCGGTTGCGAACAGAACAGCGGGTCCAGGGGGACCCGCGCAGACCAGGGGGTCTGCCCCACGAATTCTTCAAGCATTAACGACATGGGGAACAGGCGCCCTCTCGGCCCGGGGACCTGTCCCGCCAAAGGCCGCTACGCTACCTTTCGCACTTTGGATATGATAGCTGCCAGCTCCGGAGGCCGTCTCAGGCGAATCAGCCTGATTTCCTCAAGCAAGCGGATCGCCGTATCGAGTTCCGTGCGGCGGTGATGGAGCTTCAGAAGTTCTGTGTTCGGGGGAGGAAACGAGCGTTGTGGCGTCATTGTTCTGAGTAGACTACTCCATGTCCTAAGGATATTCCTAAATAAATAAGTATTAACCCCTAGGGTTACCCGAGAGACTACCCTACACAAACCCCCCTTTTAGGGGTATTTGCGTAACTCTTTAGTGGGTATTGACCCCGCAACGCCACTGTGTTGCTTATTCTGACAGTTCCGCCGTCACCGTGGCGCCGCCCATCTCGGGCGCGATAGACGCAAACTTGACCGGTTTGCGCGATTCCTTGGCAATCCAGACCGTGATCTTCCCCGCGCCTCCATCTCCATCCGCGACCTCCACCTTAAACGCGTCGAACGTTCCTGCCGGCACGGTGACCTTCTCCGAACCCAGCACCTGCAACTGCATCACCTTGTCCTTCTGCTTCCGGACATCGAAAGTCCGAAAGGCGGTGGCGTATCCTTCCGCCAGCGGCAGGCAAGCGAGGACCGCCGGAACGGCCGACACTTCGGGGAAAACCGGGCCGGCTATGTCCACCGCAATGGGCTTGTCCGCGCCGTTCATCTTCATCGATCCGGTCACCTTGTTGTCTTGAAACGCCAGTTCGACCTCCGTGGGACCCTGGTGAACCGACCGCTTGCGGACAGCCAGCGTATCCTGGTCGAGCACGAACCCTTCGGTGAAATCGCCCATCGGCGACATCATGCGATTGGTCACCGTCCACGCGCCGTCTTCCGCTTTGATCTCGTTGGCCATCGTCAGCGGGATCGACTGCGTGCCCATCTGGATCGTCACCTTGTATTTGAGCACTCCAGGCTGCAACGGCGTGGCAATCTTGAGCGCGCTCACTGCCGACGCCGCGATCTTGCGCGCCAGCACTACGGTCTTCGGATCGACGGTGATCTCCGTCAGCCTGGTGGCGACCTCGGGGGTCATGTCTTCCTGATACTGCCCTCCCAGGTAGTGCGCGAAAAACTTCTCCGAGGCCGCGATCATCGCCATGTTGTTGACCGGCCGCGCGAACCCATGGCCCTCATCCGGCGCGACCAGATACTCGACGGGGAATCCTCTGTCGCGCAGCGCGATCACGATCTGGTCCGACTCCGCCTTGTTCACGCGCGGATCGTTGAGGCCCTGCACCACCATCAGCGGCGTCTTGATCTTGCCCGCCGAATTCAGCGGCGATTGCCGCTGCAACTGCGCCTTGCCTTCCGGCGTGTTCGGATCGCCCATGCGCTGGTAGAACATCTTGCGAATCGGCTCCCAATATGGCGGGATCGAATCCAGCAGCGTGATCAGGTTGGAAGGGCCCACAATCGACACCGCCGCCGCGTACAACTCCGGCGTGAACGTCACGCCCGCCAGCGTCGCATAGCCCCCATACGATCCGCCGATGATGCCGGTGCGCTTGGGGTCCGCGATGCCCTTAGCCGCCAGGTATTTCGCGCCCCACGTCAAATCGTCCTGCATCTTGTCGCCCCACTGGCGATTGCCGGCGTTCAGAAACTTCTTTCCATATCCGGTGGACGAGCGGAAGTTGGGTTCTAGCACGGCATAGCCGCGGTTGGCGAAGAACTGCGCGAAGCTGTTGTAGCCCCACGCGTCGCGGCCCCAAGGCCCGCCGTGCGGAAGAATGAGCGTGGGCAGATTCCTGGCGTGCACGCCTTTCGGCAGCGTCAGGTATGCCGGAATCTCCAACCCGTCGGAGGATTCGTAGCGGATCGCTTCCATGTGCGCCAGATCCTGCCGCGGCAGCTTCTCGCGGATCTTGTACTGCGGCGTCAGCTTCTTGGATTGCCGGTCGAAGAGAAACGTCTGCCCCGGCTCGGTGTCGGAGTGCGCCGATATCAACCAAAGCTGCTCGTCACGCGTGTGGGAGGCGAAATTGATCTCGTTACCCGGCAGTTTGCCTTCGAGGGATTTGTAGTCCGCCTCGAAGGTTTTGTCCTTCCAGTAAATGCGCGTCTTTTCGTACTGATAAACCGTGGCGATAAGCTGGTCGCTAACCTCTGAGAACAGCGCCGATCCAAAATCGACGCGGTTTTCGGGATCGCGTTCGACCAATTCCTCCTTGCCGGTTTCCGCGTCCATCAGGACCAGCTTCTCGAGGTTCTCGCCCTCGCCCTTGTTGGTTTCGAGGTAGAAGCGCTTGCCGTCCTTGTGGAACCGGACCGGCTCGCAGGTCTCCAGCACATCGCAGGAATAAATCTTGGTGAACCCTTTCTCGTCCACGCGCAGGATTTCGGTATCTCCGTTATCGGCTGAGCGGGACGCCAGGCGCAACTGGTCTTTCAGATCGAAGATCCAGCCCGTGATGCGGTCCGTATTCTGGCGCAGCAGCGTGCGCTCGCCGGTGGAGATACGCACCTTGTACAGATCGTGCCAGGACTTGTCGCGGTCGTTGAGCCCCACATAGATGATATCGGGCTCGCTGCGCGGCACGTCATAGATCATGGCGCGCACTCCTTTGAGGTCCGTCAGGTTGCGGGCCGCGGGCACTTCCGCAGGCGCCACCGGAGCTGCCGCCGGGTCCACCGCGTAGACGTTGTAGTTCTCATCCCCCAGCTTGTCCTGCGCGTACAGCACATACTTGCCGTCGCGGCTCCAGAGATACCCAGGGATGGGACGCTTCGTATCGTTGGTAATGGGCTTGGCCGAATCGAAGGGCGCATCGGTCTTCTTCACCCAGATATTGCGCGTCTTGTTCAGAGGCTTCAGAAAAGCGATGTACTTGCCATCCGGCGAGATTTGCGCACCCGAGATTTCGGGGTCGCCGAAGAACAACTCGCGATCGATCAGCGGCGGCTGCTGTGCGGCGGCCGGCGCAAGAAGCAGGAGGGTAGTCAGAGAAAGCCTGGTCCGAGAAGACATAAGGTTGTGTCCGTAATGGTAGCACAGGCTTTAGCCTGTGACTGGAGCGCCTGGTTACAGTTAGCGCATGTGCCAAACCGCACTCGCCAGAATGATGAGGCCCCCGCCGAGGGCGCACTTGGAAGCCGCTCAAGTGCCTCCGGTGCAGGGAATGGTTCCCAGCAAAGCCCCGGCGATCAGGCTCACCCCGAACAGCCCCGCGGCCGACCCACTGAGGAGAGCAGCCGTCCGCAATCCGCCACGAGCCGCCAGCATGAGACCGGCGGCGCCCAGCAGCATGGAGATCCCCGTGCCTACGTCAATCGACACATGCACGCGGGTCCACAGGGCAAGATTCTGCCATCGGCCCCAGGTGAACGCGCTGTACAAAGCGTAGACGCCTGCGATCGCCAACCAGAAGGGCAAACTCCAATTCCGCATATCTGCATTCTAAGTCAGCTCGGCCCGCCTGCCGCCGGGGATGACACGCTACCGCGGCCCGGCAATGCGCCATGGATTCGCGCCACTCAAAGAGGCCGTCCCTTGCACTGTAGTCCCTTGTGCGCCGGTCATGAACCAGACCTGGCTGGAGCCGGACACGGGATCCTCCCAGACTAAGTCCGGGTGACCATCCAGATTGAAGTCGGCGATGGCTACCACTTGCCACGCGTTCGGTCCGGCCAGGCTCGCCGCGCTCAGAAACTCATTCCCCTGCGACCCGCCCATGTACCAAACCTGTGTCATGCCGCTCACCGGGTCTTGCCACAGAATGTCGGGATGCCCGTCGCCGTTGAAATCCGCCGTGCCGACCATGCGCCAGGGATTGCTCAGTGTCAAATTGACCGCTGAGAGAAAGGTATTGCCCTGCGGACCTCCCATGTACCAGATCTGCGCCAGCCCTGATGTCTGATCCTGCCACAACAAATCCGCATGGCCATCGCCGTTGAAGTCCACCACCGCCGCCACGCGCCAGGGATTGGGGCCTGCAATATTGATAGCTCCTGTAATCTGATTGCCGCCGGGCCCGCCCATGTACCAGACCTGCACCTCTCCACTAACCGGGTCCTCCCACACGACATCCGGGTTGCCATCGCCATTGAAATCCGCTACCGCCACTATGCGCCACGGATTGGCGAGCGTGAGGTTCGCGGCTCCTGTCAGTGCGACCCCTTGCGATCCGCCGAGATACCAGATCTGCGCCAGTCCGGAGGTCATATCCTGCCAGATTATGTCGGGATGCCCGTCGTGGTTAAAGTCCTCGAAGCCGAGCGTGCACTGGTAGGTGTAGTCCATCGCCGGCTGCAGACTGCCGTTCACCTCGGCCGCCAACTCCACGTAGATAGTTGCACCGGCGTCGGTACAGGGGATGGAACCCACGCTTTGCGACGTTCCCGCGGAAGTGCCGAAGAAGACATTGGTGCTACCCGGAGAAGTGCCGACGGACAATTGGTACTCGGTGGCGCCGCTCACTGGATTCCACGAGAAGTCCGCCAAGTTTTCCGAAAGGACCGTTCCAGGCGCTGGAGTGATCGGCTGGCAAGGCGAAATCGTAAATAGGTTGACCGGCGATGTCACTGTCTCAACCGTGGACGAGAACTCCGGAATTGGCCCGCCGCTTGCGTAAGAGGGAAACTGCGGACCGAAGCCGCTCAACGCGGTGGCGGTTACGCTTGGCGTAGCCGCGCCAGCATTAAAAGACGCGTAAATATTGAATGACAGTGAATCAATCGCATCAGGATTGGTGTTGGTCACCTCCCATAAGACGAACAGGACGCTTTCGGTACCGTTGCTAATCTGCGTTACGGTGTTGAACCCGGGATCGATGGGGGTACCCGGCCCTGTAACAAAGGTGGCGTCGGAAGGATACCCGGGAACTGCCGCCGGCGACGACGCCCAGTTATCGACCCAGATACTCACGCCAGGCGGTATATTGCTGATTATCGTCTGCAATCTCGTCCCGGTGTCGGCGGTTCCCGCTGTGCCGCCACTAACGTTGATCTCCAGTCCGCTCTCCGAAAAGTAGACCACCCCCGGCACGTTCTGCAGACCGCCCGTCCTCACCTTGAACGCGGTCGCGAAGTTTTCAGCAAATGTCACAGTCGCTACCGCGGTCGGAGCGGTGGCTTGGCACTGGGACAGAGTCGGGTTTAGAACTGACGTTTGGGTGTTCAAGCCAAGAACAGCTAGACCAACAAGAACCTGCGGGTTGTCGATGTAGATGCCTGGCGTGGTCGAAATGAACGCGTACACCGACGACAAACCGAAAGACCCTGTCGCAACGGACGTTGCGTCGATCCGAATGTTCGTGATTCGATACGTGCGAGTGCCCTGGGCCGAAGGGTCAGCCGGTACGCCTAGGAAAGTGATGGAGTTTAGCCCGGGGCCCCCCGGGATGCCCTGAAATACGTTGAATTTGCCTGGTTTGTTGAATGTCTGGCCGCCGTCGCCAAGAACCTCGCACGCTACCGCCGGATTGGTGGGCGAGAGGCAGGGGTCTTGATTTGCCGGGCTGGGATCGTCAACCAGCAACAACGCTTCAGTCACGGGTTGCGAGGCACCCCCGCCGAGAATGCGGCTGGTTACCGGCGCACTGAGGGACACCGACACACTTGACTGCGGTATGACGCTTCCAACTGGCGTCGGCACGGCTCCTGGAGCACCTACACAGGTCAGCAAAACATCGCCGGTCAGCTCGGTGAACGCTTCGTGACGAAACGTCGGCACCACCGCGGCGGATGGGCTGCAAATCAATTGCGCGCTCGCCGGAACTGCCCACCCTAATACCAGGATGAGCACGGCGAACGCCAGAATGCATCGGCGAAAGTCTGCCATTTCCTTCTCCATGTGCATCGCGTAATTAAGCGGCTGAAGTCTGATTATACAGCCGCTCGCCCACGATGAAGGTCGCGCAAATCGACGATTATGTGCACACCGTGGGGCGGGCTATTCAGCCCGCGGACCCGCTCTCTAGCGAGTTCAGCCGCCTGAAAAGGCGTCCCCAGAGGGGACCCCAGGCCAGGATTGGCCGCCCCACACGGGCGCCTGAATACTCTCCGGGATTTCGGACGCACTACGCTAGTTGGGTCCGGCAACGCGCCACGGATTCGCGCCGCTCAAAGAGGCCGTTCCCTGTATCGTAGTCCCTAGCGCCCCGGTCATGAACCAGACCTGGCTGGTGCCGGACACTGGATCCTCCCAGACTAAGTCCGGGTGGCCATCCAGATTGAAGTCGGCGATGGCTACGACTTGCCACGTGTTCGGTCCGGCCAGGCTCGCCGCGCTCAGAAGTTGACTTCCCTGCGACCCGCCCATGTACCATACCTGCGTCATGCCGCTCACCGGGTCTTGCCACAGAATGTCGGGATGCCCGTCGCCGTTAAAGTCCGCCGTACCGACGATGTGCCAGGGATTACTGAGTGTCAAGTTGACCGCCGAGAGGAAGGTATTGCCCTGTGGACCTCCCATGTACCAGATCTGCGCCAGTCCGGATGTGGGGCTCTGCCACAACAAATCCGGATGGCCATCCCCGTCGAAGTCCGCCACCGATGCCACACGCCAGGGATTGGGACCCGCAACATTGATCGCCCCTGTAATCTGATTGCCGCCGGGCCCGCCCATGTACCAGACCTGCACCTCTCCACTGACCGGGTCCTGCCACACGACGTCCGGGTTCCCATCGCCATTGAAATCCGCCACCGCCACGATGCGCCACGGATTGGCGAGCGTGAGGTTCGCGGCTCCGGTCAGTGCGACCCCTTGCGATCCGCCGAGATACCAGATCTGCGCCAATCCGGAGGTCATATCCTGCCAGATCACATCGGGGTGCCCGTCGTGGTTAAAGTCCTCAAGGCCGAGCACGCACTGATAGGTGTAGTCGACCGGCGGCTGGAAACTGCCGTTTACTTCGGCGGCTAACTGTACATAAACGGTTGCACCGGCGTCGGTACAGGGGATGGAGCCTACGCTTTGCGATGTCCCGGCGGTGACGCCCGAGAACACATCGGTACCTCCCGGAGTGCTGCCGACGGACAGTTGATACTCAGTGGCTCCGCTTGCGCCAGCCCACGAGAAGTCCGCCAAACTGTCCGAAAGCGTCGCTCCCGGCGTGGGGCTCGTCACGACCGGCGATAGCCGCAATCCGAAGACCGCCAGCTCCGTGGCTGTCCCTACGTAAACCTTGCCGTTGACTACGGTTGCTGCAGCGAATTTCACCGCCGGCCCAGGCGTGTCGAGGGAACCGTTCTGCGTGCTGTTATACAACTCGTTGGCCAGATTGGTGGCATCGTACGCGTGCAGCACTGCCGGCCCGTTCGACGCGTAAGCGTCCGTCTGGATAGCCCACACGACACCATCGCTGCTGCCGTTAGCCGAAATCGAGGGCGTTGGCCCCGGAAATGCAAAGCTCTCCGGCGAAGAGGAAACGGCCGACGGCGAAAGCAGCCCGCTGCCGCCGGCGTTGAATGAAAACGCTTTCAGATTGTCGGTCTGCCCGCCCAAGTACACTGTGTTGTTCCAATATCCAGGCATCCCATAGAGCCCGCCGATCGCGCCCGGCAATTCCTGCACGACTTGGTCCGTGGTGGAGTTGTAGCCGCCCATGTTGTCGCGATCCACCAGATAGACGGTCCCTTGCTTGCCGGCCTGCACCAGCAGATGCTGATGCGCCGATCCCGCCGGCAAGTCCGGCAGGAGCACCACTCCACCCGAGCCCAGGTCCGTGTCATTGAACAGCACGGCCTGGTCGAAAGGCGCGAAGTAGCTCAGCACCTGCAGCGTTCCGCCGGACGGAGGGCTCAGTTGCACGATCGAGTCGCCCCAATCGGCGCCGCCTGTGTTCGCGTCGAAGGTGCCGTTTCCGGTTGCCAGGTAGATACCGGCGGAATCCGCCGCCGGTCCGCCGCCGCCTTGCCAAATACCCCCGTCGCTGCCGTTGGGCGCTGAGTTCCACACCACAACCTGCTGCAGGTTGGACGCGTCATAGCCCAGTACCCAACCGTGAAACGGGGGGTGGTCGCAGTGCGCGGCCGACGCGATATACACCACGCCGTTCCACAGCAGCAGTCCGGGCCGCTGGTTCTGATGCAGCGCATCGAAGGAGACCAGCCCGCCGGAACTGCCATCGCCTGTCCCCGGTACGGTGGCCTGGATGGCCACCGGCCCGCCGAACTTCTCGTTCCCCGTGGCGATGTCCAGAGCGTGCAGCCGCTGGAAGAAGCCTCCGTTCTCCTTCGTATTCACCACTACATACAGCGTCCCGGTGCTGGGATCGATCACCGGCGTGCCGGTGATGCCGATCTGCGGCACCAGGTCCGTGCATCCGATGTCATTGACGCTGTCCACGGTGGTGACCGACGGCGGACTGATGAAGCTCACCTGCCACAGCGGACTCGCATTGGCGCCCGCCGCGCTGTCCGCGTCGAACGCGTACACGCTGTCGTTTTCGGTGGCCACGAACGCCACGTTGTGGGTCTGGCCGCCGATCAAGACATTCGGCACGTACAACGGCTGCGCATAGATGTATCCGTCCACGGGTTGCGCGAACAAGAGACCGAACCCGCTCTGGTTCACGTTGGCGGGTGTGAGGATCGTCTCGTTCAGGTTTTGGCCCGTGCGGGCGATATCGTTGTGGTAGGTGGTCACGCTCACTTGCGCCCAGCCCGCTTGCAATGAAGCCAAAGCGAAGCAGGCAGTTATTCTGACAAAAAGCACGCGTTCTCCAGAAATGTCCGAGACTTTCGACATTCTAGCACGCCGCCGAGGCGGAACCTCCGATCACGTCGAGGCGAGGAGGCGAGCGAACCCGAACTGCCGCCGTTCCCGCGAATGGTGGTTAAATATTCGGCATGCCCACCCGCAGACGTTTCGTCTCGCTCGCCGCGGCCGCAGCGCTTCCTCTGAAATCGCAGACGCCAGCCGCCCGCCCCACCATGCAACTCGGCCTGATCGTCTCCGCCGGCAGCGACCCCGAAACCGCCATCCGCAAAGTCCACAGCTTCGGCATCCCCACCTGCCAGGTCGGCGTGAGCGCGTTCGACGCGGGCATGCCCGCACGACTGCGCGCCGCCCTCGACCAATACAAAATCGAGGCTACTTCACTGGTCTCCGGCGGTCCCGGCCCCGAAGTCTACGACTTCTACAAAGGTCCACTCACGATCGGCCTGGTGCCGCGCGAATACCGCGACGCGCGCATCGCCCAAATCAAGAAGACCTCCGATTTCGCCAAGCAATGCGGCGTTCCGGCTGTCCAGACTCACTGCGGATTCATCCCCGAAAATCCGAACGATCCTCTTTATAAGGAAGCCGTCGAAGCCATTCGCACCGTGGCCGACTACTGCCGCCGCAACGGCCAAAACTTCCGCTGCGAAACCGGTCAGGAAACGCCCATCGCCCTCTACCGCGCCATCCGCGACGTGGGCCTCGACAACGTCGGCGTGAACTTCGACGCTGCCAACCTCATCCTCTACGGCAAGGCGAATCCGGTGGACGCCCTCGACATCCTCGGCCCGCTGGTGCAGGGAGTCCACGCTAAGGACGGACTCTACCCCACCGGCCCGCGCGAGTTGGGGCGGGAAGTGCCCATCGGCCGGGGCAAGGTCAACTTCCCGGCCTTCATCAAGCGCCTGAAGGAAGTTGGATACCGCGGCCCCCTCACCATTGAGCGCGAGATCTCCGGCACCAAACAAGCCGAAGACATTCGCGCATCGAAAGCTTTTTTGGAGAATCTGATATGACTGACAATCTCAATCCGGATCGCCGCGCGTTCCTCGCCACAACCACCGCCGCCGCGGCCGGCTTCATGATCGTGAAGCCGCAACAGGTGCGCGGCTCGCAGGCCAACTCCGCCGTGCGCGTGGGCCTGCTCGGCTGCGGTGGACGCGGCACTGTCGACGCCACCAGCATCGCCACCAACGGACCGGCGCGCATCGTCGCCCTGGCCGACCTGTTTGAAGACCGCATGGTCACCGCGAAAAAGCATTTCGCCGGCGTGGCCGCCTCGCAAATGTTTCAAGGCCCGCGCGCCGCCGAGCAGATCCTCAACTCCACCGAAGTGGACGCCGTAGTGATTGCCACGCCGCCTTATTTCCATGCCTCGCATCTGGCAGCCGCGGTGGCCGCCGGCAAGCACGTCTACTGCGAAAAGCCCGTGGGTGTCGATGTGCCCGGAGCCTTGCGCGCCATCGAAAGCGGCAAGCGGGCCGAAGGCCGCCTCAGTCTGGATGTCGGGTTCCAGATCCGCAAAGCTCCCCCGTTTGTGGAGTTGGTGCGGCGCATCCATGCGGGCGCGCTGGGCGAAATCTCCTGCGGCGAAGCCCATTACTATTGCCCGTTCCTGAAGATGCCCGATTACCCGAAGGCGTCCCCAACCGAGCTTCGCCTTCGTCACTGGCTGCACGACCGCGTCCTGTCCGGCGATATCATCGTGGAGCAGAACATACACGTCGTCGATATCTGCAATTGGGTGCTGCAATCGCACCCGGTGAAGGCTATCGGCGCCGGCGGCCGCAAAGGCCGCACCGAATCACCGGGCGATAACTGGTCCCACTTCGATGTGGTCTTCTACTATCCCAATGACGTGCATGTCAGCTTCAGCTCGTGTCAGTTCGGCAAAGCGCCCTTCGACGCCAGCGAGACATTCTTCGGCACGCGCGGCAGTTCCCAATCGCCGTACTCCGGCGCCCTCCAAATCGCGGGAGACGAGCCTTGGACCTGGGGCGGCGTCGAGAAGCCCGGCACGCCGAAGTCCGGCGAGTTCTCCGTGACGGGCAATTTCTCGGACAACTTGGCGCAGGCCGATTCCACGAAACACGCCGACTTCATCCAAAGCATTGTCACTGGCAAGTTCCATAACCAGGCCGCGCTCGGCGCAGAATCGGCTCTCTCCGCCATGCTCGGCCGCACTGCCGCCTATACGGGCAAGGAAACCACCTGGGACGAACTGCTCCGCTCGACCGAAACCTGGGACGCCGGGATCGACATCGATAAACTTGGCTAACATGCTCGTGGCTAACAGGCGGCAGTTCCTTCAAACCGCGGCGCTGATGGCCGGGGCGCCCGGAGTGGCCAGACCCGGGACCGACGAGTCCCAACGCGCGCAGTGGCTGGATACGGCGGAACGGTTGAAACCACGCCTGCATGCTACGCCGGTACCTCCGGTCGGTATCGTCAAACCCGTTGCCGACGCGAGCCAGTTCCTGCGCTGGCGGATGGAACAGGTCTCGCGGGCGGATGCGTTGCGAGAACGCGTCATGCGGCGCGGCGACTCCGTGATTCTCGATTTCGGCAGACATCTGACGGGACACGTTGAGTTCTCCATCGCGGGCGAAGGACGTGGCATCGACGCCCCTACCCGGCTGAAACTGACATTCGGCGAAGTGGCTCCGGAGGTGGCGGAGCCTTTCGATCCATACCACGGCGCTCTAAGCCGCGCGTGGCTCCAGGACGAAGTCATCAACATCGACGTTTTGCCGAATGCCATTCAGTTGCCGCGGCGGTATGCATTCCGCTATGTAAAGGTGGAGGTGATCGACACATCGCCCAATTACGCGATCCGTCTGGACCGGGTGCAGGCAACGGCGCTGTCTTCGGCGGGCGCAGATCCGCCGCCGCTGGCCAAAGCCACCCCGGAGCTATTGCGGCAGATCGACGCGGTGAGCGTCGCGACCCTACGGGACTGCATGCAAACGGTCTTCGAAGACGGTCCCAAGCGCGACCGGCGCTTGTGGGTTGGCGATTTGCGCCTGCAGGCACTTACTAACTACGCGACCTTCCGCAATTTCGACATGGTCAAGCGATGCCTCTATCTGTTCGCAGCCTTTCCGCGCGAGGATGGCATGGTTTCCGCGTGTTTCTTCGAAGATCCGAAACCGCATCGCGGACACGAGTACATCGTCGATTATGCGGCGTTGTATGCAGCCACGGTATTGGACTATGCCAAGGCGTCCAACGATTGGGCCACCGCCCAGGAATTATGGCCCGTTGTGCGCCGCCAGATGGACATTCTTGAAGGATACGTCGGCAGCGACGGTCTGTTTGCCGCGCCCGCGGGCGCGTGGGTCTTCATCGACTGGAATAACCGGCTGGACCGGACCGCGGCCATGCACGGAGTATTCGTCTACAGTCTGCGGCAGGCCCTCGCGCTGGCCCGCAAGTGCGGAGCCGGGGAGCGGGCGTCGGAGTACGAACGCCGCATTGCGCAAATGACCGCGGCGGGCCGGGCGGCATTTTACGATCCGGCGTTGCAAATTTGCGTAAGTGGACCGAAGCCGCAAGTTTCCTGGGCCACGCAGGCGTGGATGGTGCTTTCCGGTATCGTGACGAAAGAGGAAGGCAAGCAGGCTTTCCGCGCCATGCGTGAAACACCAGATGCCATTCGTCCGGGAGCGCCTTACCTCTATCACTATGTGGCGGAAGCGATGATCGCTTGCGGCTTGAAGCAGGAGGCGCTGGAACTGATCGAATCTTACTGGGGCGGCATGGTGAAGGCCGGCGCGGATACATTCTGGGAAGTGTACGATCCGTCGAACGCGATGCTATCTCCCTATAACAATGTCCTGGTGAACAGTTACTGCCACGCGTGGAGTTGCACGCCGGCCTACCTGTTGCGCCGGTAAGTGGGGCAGGCTCTCAGCCTGCGGCGGCCTCTCAGGCCGCCAGCGCGCCCAACTTGCGATAATGACGCCATATGAAAAAGGTCATTTTCCAGATGTCCATTTCCATCGACGGCTACATCGAGGGACCCAACCGCGAAATCGACTGGCACATTGTGGACGACGAGTTTAACGCCTACGCCGTGGAAACACTCAGGGCGACAGACGTGCTCATCATGGGCCGCAGAAACTACGAATTGATGGCTGGCTACTGGCCGACCGCACCCGGCGATGACCCCGTGAAAGAGCACATGAACGGCAAGCCCAAGCTGGTGTTTTCGAGGACTCTGAAGCGGGTGGATTGGCAGAATTCTCGCCTGGCTACGGGCTCCATCGCCGACGAGGTGGCAGCCCTGAAGCGCGTTCCAGGTGACGGCTTGCTCTGGGTGGGCGGAAGCGACCTTGCATCGTCGTTCCTCGAACAGGGCCTGCTGGACGAGATACGCGTCATCGTGACGCCTATTTTGCTCGGCGCAGGCAAGACCGTATTCGATGCCATCAAGAAGCGCTGCCCGCTCAAACTGCTGTCGACGAAATCCTTCAAGTCGGGGAACGTGATCCTGACGTACGAGCCAGTCGTGCGTTGAGTGGGGCTTTTCCCGCCCGCCTTGATAGCTCCCGTGCTATCATCATCATTGGCTGGATTGCGAAGGATTGTGGTCGACACGAACGTGTTCGCAGGCGCCCTGCTGCGAAAGGAAGGTCACAACCGGCAAGTGTTGCGCGCCTGTCTTGAGGAAAGATGGCGGCCTGTCATGGGTCAATCTCTGCTGCTGGAATATGAAGACGTTCTGGGACGCGAGCCGGTCTTTCGCAAGTGTCCGTTGTCCGCCGTGGAGCGCCGCGAGTTGTTTGAAGCATTCTTGAGCGTTTGTGACTGGGTGCATATTTATTATCGGTGGCGGCCGAACTTGCGCGATGAGGGGGACAACCATGTCTTCGAACTGGCCATCGCTGGCGGCGCTGTGGCAATCGTTACGAACAACGTCGGGGACTTCCGCTCGGGTGAGCTTCGCTTCCCGGGCCTACAAATCTTGGCTCCCAGAGACGCACTGAGGGAATTGGTATGAGCACACTGACAATTCGAATTCCGGAAAGCAAACACGATCGCTTGCGTAGCTTGGCAAAGGCCAGAGGCATGAGCATCAACCGGCTCATGGACGAGCTGGCAACCTCGGCATTGACGCAGTATGACACTGAGACCCGGTTCAAGGCACTAGCTCAGCGTGGCTCTAGGAAGCGGGGTTTGGCGCTGCTAGATAAGCTAGATCGGGCCTTCGCGAAGGGCAGTTAGGCCGGGACGGCACAGATCCAGGCCGGGTCGCTGGTATGCTTGCCGCGGTGAACTCGGCGATGTTTTGGGTGTAGGTCAGGCAACAAGCTTGGCTTGATGTTAGACTGCCGCCTACTTGAGAAATCGCAGCCCTGGGGCCGTCAGGGAGACACAGCGAGGAACCATGTGTCGTCCAGTTCCGGGCCGGACCTGGCCCCCCCGAACACGAGTATCACCTTGCGCAGAGAGTCGTAATCCATGGCCGGAGCGTTCCGGGCTGGGGGTAGGGGATTGGCGGGATAGATCTCCGTCCAACTGCGACCGTTCCACGTCCAGGTATCATTGAGATTGTCGAAACAACAAGTCCCGACAGCTCCGCCGAACAATACGACGGCACCGAGAGCGGGGTCGTACGCCAAGGCCGGTCCGTTTCGGGGAGCCGGGCTGGAAGCTGGGAAATGCTGCCTCCAATTGCTCCCGTTCCAGGTCCAGGTGTCATTCAGGGGAGTGAGGGCGGTCGTGACGCCGCCAAAAAGGACAACGGTGCCATTTGCTGGATCGTAAACCAACTGATTCATTGTTCGCCCGGGCGGGTGTGAGATGGGATCTAGCTCGGTCCAATTCTTGGTCACTCCATCCCACGCCCAAGTATCGCTGAACGCATCGTCGCCACCGGGCGTATTGGTGCCGCTGAAGAGCACGACTATCTTAGTCACCGGATCGTACACCATGCTCGACCACACCCTGGCAGGAGGAGATAAGGCTGGGAATTGCTGGGTCCAGTTGATTCCGTCCCAAGTCCAAGTGTCGCCGAAGGCTGTTCCATAGCCGACCGGGGCAGTGGGCGAGCCTCCAAAAAGCACAATGTTACCGGCGGCCCCGTCAAACGCTATTGCCGGGCCCTGACGCGGGGAAGGCGATGTAGCGGGGGACATCGAGCGCCACGTTCCGTTCCAAGTCCACGTGTCGCCATAGATAGAACTGCCGTCCGCACCGCCAAAGAGCACTGTTGAGTGCCTGACCACATCATACGCGATGCCCGGGCTCTGCCGAGCGGACGGAGCTGACGAATATCCCACTTGAATCCAGCTCACGGTTTGGGCTTTCAGTGTGCCGGCATCCGTGATTACCGCGGCAGAGATGGCGGCGAACAACAGCATCGCCACGAGGGCGTGCGGATTCGTTCTTGATGGTACTCTCAGACAAAGCATCGGTGCGCTCCTTTACTGCTTGCATCGATTATACCCCCCCCCAGCAATTGTCAAGCCAGGGGGACCCAGAGGGTTTGAACATGCGGGCTGGGCGCTGCCGAATTTCGGAAAGCGTACTTTGTGGCCGACAGCGGGACGGCAGCTAGGGCTGCGATAATGATGCCGTATGAAGAAGGTCATTTTCCAGATGTTCATTTCCATCGACGGCTACGTTGAGGGTCCGGGCCGCGAAATCGACTGGCATATTGTGGACGACGAGTTTAACGCCTACGCCGTGGAAACACTCAAGGCCACAGACGTGCTCATCATGGGCCGCACAACCTACGAATTGATGGCTGGCTACTGGCCGACCGCCCCCGGCGATGATCCCGTGAGTGAGCAAATGAACGGCACACCCAAGCTGGTGTTTTCGAGGACGCTGAGACGGGTGGATTGGCAGAATTCTCGCCTCGCTACGGGATGCATCGCCGACGAGGTGGCAGCGCTGAGGCGCGTTCCTGGTGACGGCTTGCTCTGAGCGGGCGGAAGCGACCTTGCCGCGTCGTTCCTCGAACAGGGTCTGATGGACGAAGTGCGTATCATCCTGACGCCTATTTTGCTGGAGCAGGTAAGACCGTATTCGACGCCATCAAGCAGCGCTACCCGCTGAAGGTGTTGTCTACGAAGTCCTTCAAGTCGGGGAACGTGCTATTGACGTACGAGCCGGCCAAGGCAACCCGTCCGTGTGCCCGCAGCCACAATAGAAGTTAGGCACGCGTCATAGAGGCAATGGACCACTGACGGCCGGTTACCATCGCACGGCATGTCCGGTGGAGGCAATTCGGTTTGAATACTTCGCGCTTGTCGGTGAGATGGGAGGCCGTCGGAAACCCGAAAGAGGTCGCGGTCAGAGCGGGGCTCAAGCCCCGCGCCGGCTAAAGCCCGCCCTCCAGAGCGCATTCCCACTTACCCCACAAACTGGCGCCAATCCACGCCGCGCATATCTCCCGTCCTCAGATACTGCTCGTGCAGCTTGAACGCCGCCGTCAGCGTCTGCGGCGTGTGTCCGCCTTCCACCATCTCCAGATATCCGTTCAGCTCGTCGCGGAAATCCGGGTGCGCACAGTTCTGGATGATCAGCGTCGCCCGCTCGTAAGGCGACCGGCCGCGCAGGTCAGCTATGCCATATTCCGTTGCGACGATCTGCACGGAGTGCTCGCTGTGGTCCATGTGACTCACTAGCGGCACGATGGTGGAGATCTTACCGCCCTTAGCCGTCGATGGGCAGGTGAAAACCGACAGGTACGCGTTGCGCGTGAAGTCGCCCGAGCCGCCGATGCCGTTCATCATCTGCCGTCCCATCACGTGCGTGCTGTTCACGTTGCCGAAAATATCCACTTCAATCGCGGTGTTGATCGAGATGATGCCCAGCCGCCGGATCACTTCCGGGTTATTGCTGATTTCCTGGGGCCGCAGCAGGATGCGCTTCCGGAACCACTCCAGGTTGTCGTAGACGGAGCGCAGCGTGGCGTGGCTCACAGTCAGCGAGCAACTGCTGGCGAATTTCACGCGCTCGTTTTTCATCAGCCGGATGACGGAATCCTGCAGCACTTCGGTGTACATCTCGAAGGCCGGGATGTCCGGGTGTTTGCCCAGCGCGCCCAGCACGGCGTTGGCGATATCGCCCACGCCGGATTGAATCGGCAGGAAAGACTTCGGCACGCGGCCGGCGGCGATCTCGGCGGCCAGGAACTCGGCCACGTTCTCCCCAATCTTTTCGGTGATCGGCGTGGCATCGGCGAATCCATGGGTCTCGTCGTCGGCGGCGGTCTCGACAACTCCCGCGATGCGCGCCGGATCCACCTTAATTACCGGCGAGCCGATGCGGTCGGAAGCCGCATAAATGGGGATCTCGCGGCGGTGCGGCGGATCGGCCGGCTCGTAAATATCGTGCATGCCCAGCAGCGTGGGCGGGTGGCGATGGTTCAGTTCCACGATGATCTTCTCGGCCTTGTTGCAAAAGGTCGGCGCGCACCCCACCGAAGACGTGAGCACGATGCCGCCGCCCGCGGTCAGGTCGCTGGCCTCCACCACGGCCCAATGCACGGGGCCGAGAAACCCGTAGCGTGTGGCCTGCGGCATCAGCGACAGGTGCATGTCGAAGAAGCGGGTCTGGCCGGCATTGATGCGCGCGCGCAGCGCCGGGTCGGACTGGTAAGGCGTGCGGAAGCTGATGGCGTCGGCCTTGGCCAAGGCGCCGTCGAGCGATGTGCCGGTGGAAGCGCCGGTCAGCACGCCGATCTGAAACTCGCGGCCCGCCTGGTGCTCCGCGATGGCCCGCTCGGCGATGGCGATGGGGATGGCCTTGGGCGCGCCGGCCGGGGTGAAGCCGCTGAAGCCGACGGTCTGGCCGTGCTCGACCAGCGCGGCAGCCTCTTCGGCGGAAAGCAATGGGAAGGAAAAGATCATGGATTCTCCGTATAAATCTCGATCAAGCGGCGCGCGGCGCGAAACGGGCTGAGGCGTCCGGCGAGCACGTCCTGCTCGTAAGACGCCAACTTCTCGCGCACGCCGGCGTGCTGCATGAACTCGTCGCGCAGGGACTGCTCGATCAACTCGTACATCCAGCGCTTGGCCTGCTCCTGGCGGAAGCTGGCAAGCTGCCCGGTGCTGGTGAGCCAGGCGTTGTGTTCGACCACGGCATCCCAGATTTCGGCGATGCCTTCGCGCGCGCGCGCCGAGCAGGTAATCACGCGCGGCGTCCAGCCCGTGCCGGTGGCGGAGAACAGGTGCAGCGCGCCCTCATACTCGCGGCGGGCGGCTTCGGCTTTCACGCGATTGTTACCGTCGGCTTTGTTGAAGGCGATCAGATCCGTCATCTCCACGATGCCGCGCTTCATGCCTTGCAATTCGTCGCCCGCGCCCGCCAGCATCAGCAGCAGGAAAAAATCGACCATGGAGCGGACGGCGGTTTCCGACTGTCCCACGCCCACGGTTTCCACCAGCACGTTGTGATATCCGGCGGCTTCGCACAGCAGCATGGTTTCGCGCGTGCGGCGGGCCACGCCGCCCAGCGATCCGCCGGAGGGCGACGGCCGGATGAAGGCG
>JBEKPZ010000029.1:0-36587 GCA_049520215.1 Bryobacteraceae bacterium
CAGTACATGCCCAGACAGTACATCACCTGGTGGGCGGAGGTTGGATATCGTCACTCGGATGTCCCCTATTTCGCGGGGCGAGGCGGAGTCACACCTCCTGGCGGTAACAACGGCGCGCCGCAATACTATACCTGCAGCTCGGGCGCCACGTCAGGTACCAATAGCCTCGCGGCCGCGGAAAGCGCGTGCGGAGGCGGATCCAGCAGTGTCTGGTTCCCCGACCTTCGCCGTAGCGAGGCGAAGGCCTCCATTGGCGTGATGGTGAAGTTTTAGCGGGGTGCTTCTACGGAGCAAAGGATGCGTAAGTTCGCGATGCAATCGGCATGCCTGATCGTAGCCGCGGCTGGTCTCATGGCAGCGGATCCGGTTTGGCTCAGCAAGCCGGCCGCCCAGTGGACCGAAGAGGACGCCAGGCAGATCCTCGCCCGATCGCCTTGGGTGAAGGAGAATAGAGCCGTCATCACGCGCCGTCTGACCGAGGATCAACTGAGGGATGGCGGACAAATGGGACAACCGCGCGGCGTCGGCAATGAGGGGGTGGACCCCAAGGGCAGCGGACCAACGGTGTCGCCGAATATCTTCGTAGGACCCGGCGGCGATGACCGCAGCGCCAGGTCTCTCGCTCAGCCTATTACCTTGAAACTGCGTTGGGAGAGCGCCCTCCCGGTTCAGCTCGCGGAATTGAAATCGCATGAGGCCGAGCCTCCCACGTTGGAAGGCGACGGCTATCGCATCGCCGTCTACGGCATTCCCGGCGCCGGTTTCAAGGGCGAACCCGAAGAGTTGGGCAAACCTCTGAAGAGCATGGCCGCTTTGAAGCGCGAGGGGAAAAAGGATGTGAAGCCGGTCAGCGTTGAGGTCTTCCAGCGTGGCAGCGGCCTGGTGGTGGTCTATCTTTTTCCCTTGTCCGCGGAAATCGCCAGGAACGACCGGCAACTCCGATTCGAGGCGCAAATCGGCCGGATTGTTGTCGCCCAAACTTTCGACTTGAGCGAAATGGAGTTCATGGGCAAGCTGGAACTGTGACGGCGTACGGCTATGGCTTTTTCATTTGCCACACCCTATTCCCGAGCACGGAAGCTGAGAAGGAAGCTTGCACCCGCACTGCCTTGCGGCCTTGCTCTTGCCGGCTTGGCGGTGTGTACCTGGGCGTCGTTTCGCCTGGAACAGACTTTCGCGTTCACCGGATTCCTGCACCTTGTCATCGTGGTGTTGGCGGCCGTGTACGGCGGTTTTTGGCAGGCAACGGTGGTCTCGGTAGCCGCGACTGCCTGCCTGAACTATTTCTTCGTTCCGCCCATATTCAGCTTTGCCAACAGTCCGGCGAACTGGGTCGCGCTGGGTGCGTTTGAGTTTACCGCGCTGGTCATCAGCAGGCTTTCGTTGCGCGCCCGCCTCGAAGCTGTAGAGGCCATCGCGCGCCGGCGCGAGATGGAACGCCTCTACGAAACGTCGCGGCGGATACTGCTGCTGGATCATCGCGGGGAGTCCGGGGACCTGATTGCATCGCTCATCCGGGAGACGTTCGATCTGAGGGCGGTTCGTCTGTTCGACGCCCGATCGGGGACCACGTATCAAAGCGGCGAGATGCCCGCGGGGGCCGACCAGCAGACGCGGGATGCGTATTTCCTGGCGGCGGATAGTTTTGATCCACAGACCGGCACGTGGTACTGCGTCCTTCGCTTGGGTACGCGGGCGGTGGGCAGCCTGGCGCTGCACGATACGCATATGACCAAACTGGCGGCAACGGCGCTGGCTTCGCTGAGCGCGGTGTCATTGGAGCGCGTGCGCGCTCTGCGGCGAGAGGCCCGCGCGGAGGCGGCGCGCCAGGCAGAGCAGTTGCGGACGGCGGTGCTCGACGCTCTGGCGCATCAATTCAAAACGCCGCTGACGGTAGCTCGCACGGCCAGTTCCGGGCTGTTGGCTGTGGGCGGCTTGACCGAGCTACAAACCGAACTGGTCACTGTAATCGACGAACAAGCCCGCACGCTGGATCATCTCGCATCGCGACTGCTAAGCGCCGGTATGTTGGATATCACCGAATTCAAGCCCAAGTGCGAACCGCTGCTCCTCTCAGACCTGATCCGTGCCGCTATCGAGAGACTCGACCAAGAGACGGACCGGGAGCGCTTTACCGTTTCCATGCCCGATCCGGAGGCGCCTATTCTCGCCGACCGGGAATTGATCCTGACCTCCATTGCCCAACTTGTGGACAACGCCATCAAGTATTCTGAACCAGGCTCGCCCATCGAGATCGCCTGCACGTCCAATGAGACTGCCGTGGTACTCACCGTACGGAATAAAGGTATCGTGATCGCCCAACAAGACCGCGAGCGCGTTTTTGAACGATTCTATCGCGCGCCGGAAACGCAGCACCTCCCCGCCGGCACTGGGTTGGGGCTATCCATCGTTAAGAAGATCGTGGCATCTCATCGCGGCAGCGTCTGGGTTGAAGGCGAAGCGGGATACGGCACATCGTTCTATATATCTCTCCCAGCGGCGGGCGCTCACACTCACTGATATGTCCTCCTTAAACGGCAGTGTTCTGGTTACCGACGACGACCCCGATCTCCGGCGGGTGCTGCGCAAGACCTTGGACGCCCTGGGCTTCGAAGTCTCCGAGTCGGCCAATGGGGAGCAGGCTGTGCGGGCGGTGGCTGTCCGGCAATTCCATGCGGTTCTGATGGATGTCAACATGCCCGGCATCGGTGGAATCGAGGCATGCAGGGCAATCCGGAAGAACTCTCCCCGTTGTCAGATCCTGATGCTCACTGTTCGCGACAGGGAGGCCGATAAGATTGAGGCACTGGACGCGGGCGCCGACGACTACATCACCAAGCCTTTCTCCATCCCGGAACTGGCCGCGCGCTTGCGATCCGCGGTCCGGCGTTCCGCCACGACAGCGCTCGACTCGCGCATGCCTATCTCGATCGGAGAGATCGAGATTGATCCGGCGCGCCGCATGGTGCACAAATCGGGCACCGCCTTGCGTTTGACGCCCAAAGAGTTCGACTTACTGCACTATCTGATGAGCCATCCAGGGATACCTATCGCCCACTCGAAGCTCCTGCGCGCCGTGTGGGGCGAAGAGTACGGCCAGGAACTGGAATACTTGCGCACCTTCGTGCATCAGTTGCGAAAGAAGCTCGAAACCGACCCATCCGCTCCCGAGTACTTGCTCACTGAACTGCACTTTGGCTATCGCTTCCGGGAACCGTCTTGAGCGGGGCCGTCGTCCGCCGCCGTCCGATAGACGGATTCTATGCGCTAGATCGTGTTTTTAATTCTGCCCTTATGCCGTCCTTATGCGGCGTGCCTTACTCTGAAAACAAATGCGCTTCCTGTAGCGAGTTGAGCTCACTTATGAAAAGTAAGAATCTGAAACTTGGTTGTCTTCTTGTCGCCATCGCGTCGGTGTTGACGTCGACCGCCTGCCACGGAGCGCGCGCCGACCAGGCCGCCGAAGCGCCGCCTCCCACGAAAGTCACACCCGATGTGGACATCACGCTGTTCGCCGTGGACCATCCGGAGCAGTTCCCGCTGGCTGCGGCCGTCAAGCGTCCCGCCACCTCCGAGTTGGTGGTTACCGGCTCGGTCACACCGGACATTACCCGCAACGTCCCGGTGGTCTCGCTGGCCTCCGGCCGCATCACGGCTATTCACGCGCGCCTCGGGGACCCAGTGAAAAAAGGCCAGTTGCTCATGACCATTCGCAGCGACGACGTGTCGGGCGGATATTCGAATTACCGGATGGCCGTCGCGGATGAGATTCTCGCGCGCACCCAGTACGAACGCTCGAAGGACCTTTATGAGCACGGCGCCATAGCCCTGAACGATCTGCAGGTGGCGCAGGATACGGAAGACAAGGCCAAGATAGCGGTGGATACGGCTGCGGAGCACCTCCGTTTACTGGGCAACGACCCCGACAAGCCGGTTTTCATGGTGGATATCTTCGCACCCACTGCGGGGATAATTACCGACCAGCAAGTGACCACCGGATCGCTGGTCCAGGCGTACAACACACCGTACCCGTTTACCATCTCCGACCTGTCGTCCACCTGGATTGTCTGCGACGTGTATGAGAACGACCTGCCCACTGTCCGGCTCGGGGATATCGCGGAGATCAGCCTGAATGCATATCCCGATCGCATATTCAGGGGAAGAGTCAGCAACATCGGTGCCATCCTCGACCCGAATATTCGGACGGCCAAGGTTCGCATCGAGGTCCAGAATCCCGGATTCATGCGGCTGGGCATGTTCGTGAAGGCCACCTTCCGCGGTCAGACCACGGAAATGCACACCATTATTCCGGCGTCCGCCGTACTGCGGATGCACGATCGCGATTTTGTGTTCGTTCCGGCGCCAGACCACAAGTTTCGCCGCGTGGAGGTGGTCAGTGGCGACCTGGTGCCGGACAACCTGAGCCTACAGGAAATCAAGTCCGGCGTCGCACCAGGCCAACAGGTGGTCACCAATGCGATCGTACTGGACCACGTGCTCGCGCAGTAAGCCGGACGTCCGGACTCGGGGAAAACTTCAATGATTCGCGCTCTCGTAGACTTTGCGCTAAACAACAAGTTCGTGGTGTTGGCCACTGCCCTATTATTGCTGGGTTGGGGCGCCATCTCGTTTCATAACTTGCCGGTGGAGGCTTATCCCGACATCGCCGACAACTATGTGACGGTCATTACCCAGTGGGCGGGGCGCTCCGCGGAAGAGGTGGAACAGCAGGTCACCATTCCCATCGAAATCCAGATGGCCGGCATGCCCCACATGACCTTTCTGCGTTCCGAATCGATCTTCGGCCTGTCTTTCGTCATTATGATCTTCGACGACAGCTCCGTCAACGATTGGAACCGGCAGAAGGTTCTGGAGAGACTCACCCAGGTTAATCTCCCTGCCGGACAGAATCTGCAACCGCAAATCGGCACGGACTGGAGCACCACGGGCCAAATCTATTGGTATACGCTGCGAAGCACCAATCCCCGCTATGACCTGATGGAACTGCGGTCTATCGAAGACTGGGTGCTGCTCAAGCAATTCAAATCCGTGCCCAATGTGGTGGACGTTTCCGACTTCGGAGGCACGGTCCGCGAGTATCAGGTGCGCATCGATCCCAGCAAGCTGGTCTCCTACGGACTGAGCATCGGGCAGGTGGAGCAGCAGATCTCCAATAACAACATCAATGCCGGCGGCAGCTTTGTGGAAGTCGGGATGCAGCAGATGAACGTTCGGGCGCTGGGACTCTTCGGCGGTGTACGCGACATAGAACAAACTGTCCTGAAGACACAGACCGGAACCGCCCTGCGGGTGAAGGACATCGCCGAAGTGACCCAGGGTCCTAAGATCCGCTTGGGACACATGGCCAGAGCCAACCACATGGAGGATGGGCGCATCGTCGACGAACCCGATGTCATCCAGGGCGGAGTGCTCTTACGCAAAGGAGCGGAAGAGGAGCCTACGCTCGAAGCCATTCACAAGAAGGTGGAAGAACTCAATAACGGAATCCTGCCTCCCGGGGTGAAAGTCGTTCCCATGCTGGATCGCAGCGATCTTCTGCATTTCACCTTGCACACAGTGATGCATAACCTGACCGAAGGCATGATTCTGGTCAGCGTCATCCTCTTCCTTTTTCTCCTCAATGCGCGCGCCGCGATCATCGTCGCGCTGACCATTCCGTTTTCTCTGCTCTTTGCATCGATCTGGCTCGATATGAGCCACATCCCGGCTAATCTGCTCTCACTGGGCGCGCTGGATTTCGGAATGGTCGTCGATGGAGCGGTAGTCATGGTGGAGAACATAATCCGCCACCTGAGCCGAGGGAGCCGCCAGACCGCCGTGGGAACTCCGAAAACGACGGCGGACATGATCCGTGAAGCTTGCCATGAGGTGCAACGGCCGGTCTTCTACGCCATCGCCATCATCATCACCGCCTATATGCCGATCTTCACGCTGCAACGCGTAGAGGGGCGGTTATTCCGGCCCATGGCTTGGACGGTGGTTTTCGCGCTTCTTGGCGCCATGACGTTCTCGATTCTCATCGCGCCCGTCCTAGCGGCCACATTCTTCCGCAAGGGAGTCCGGGAACGGCGCAATCTCGTCATGGAATTCCTCACGGAGCAGTACCGCCTGCGTCTGCGATGGGCCGTTCAGCATCGGTGGTTTGTGGCTGCGATCGGCATAGCCGCCCTGGCTGGAACGATCTATATGGGCTTCGGCGGCGTTATCGGGGCGGAGTTCTTGCCGCATCTGGACGAAGGTGCTATCTGGGCGCGCGGCACTCTAGCGAATAGCACCAGTCTTTCGGAGGCCGAAAAATTCACCGTTAACGAGCGCTATGTTTTCGCGTCGTTCCCGGAAGTGAGCAAGGTCGTGTCGCAGGTCGGCCGGCCCGATGACGGAACCGACACTGGGGGATTCGGCAACACCGAGTATTTCGTCGACTTGAAGCCGCACGAGGAGTGGCGCCCGGTATTTCACAAAAGCAAGGAGGAACTGATCGCCGCCATGAATCGCGCCGTAGAAAAATATCCGGGCGCAATTTGGAACTTCTCGCAGCCCATCGAAGACAACGTCGGCGAAACGCTCACCGGCACTAAAGGCTCGCTGGCGCTCAAGATCTTCGGGGACGACTTGAAACTTCTCGAAAAGAAGGGCGAAGAAGTCACTACCGTCATGTCGGGAATCGCCGGTATGCGCGACGTGAAACTGTTACGCGACTTCGGCCAGCCCAATCTCGACTTGACCATCGATCGGCGCCAGGCGGCCCGTTTTGGAATCAACGTAACAGACATACAGGACGCCGTCCAAACTGCCGTGGGCGGCAACGCCGTGAGTCAGGTGCTGATCGGCGAGCAGCGCTACGACGTGGTGGTGCGCTACCAGGCGCCATACCGCAACTCGGCGAGAACCATTGAGAACGTTCGCCTGCTGTCTCCTAGCGGAGAGCGAGTATCCCTGGCGCAGTTATGTAAGGTCGAGGTCAAGGACGGCGCCTACGACATCTATCGGGAAGGCAACAGCCGTTATGTGGCGGTGACCTTCAGCGTGAGAGGCCGCGACTTGGGGACCACGGTTGAAGATGCGATCAAACAAATCACTGCAAAAGTGAAGATGCCGCCGGGCTACACCATCGGTTGGTCTGGTGAATACGAGAGCGAAAAGCGTGCTGAAGCGAGGCTGACCGTCATCGTACCACTGACTATTCTGGTGATCTTCATCATTCTCTACACCATGTTTCGGTCCTTTAAGTGGGCGATGCTCATCCTATTAAACGTAGGTCTGGCGCGCGTTGGTGGCTTCCTGGCGCTGGTACTTACTGGAACATACCTCAGCGTTTCCTCTGGCGTCGGTATGTTGGCGCTCTTCGGCGTATCGGTGCAAACCGGAGTCATCATGCTCGAGTACATCAACCAACTCCGCGCGCGAGGCCACTCGATCGTGGATGCCGCAGTCGATGGCGCGGTCCTGAGGCTTCGTCCCATTATGATGACCATGCTCGTAGCAACTCTTGGACTTCTGCCCGCGGCGCTATCGCATGACATTGGATCGGATTCGCAAAGGCCCTTCGCGATCGTAATTGTGGGTGGCCTGATTTCCGATCTGCTGCTGAGTATCGTCCTTTTGCCCACGTTCTATGTCTGGATCGCTGGCGATAAGGATGTGCTACCCACACCGGAGGATTCCTTTGAACACTAAACGCGCAACTTGGGCGGTTTGCGCCGTGCTGGCTTCGATATCGTGTGCGGGTTCGGCATTCGGACAGGCGGCGCCGCCACCTGCCAAAATCACGCTCGACGATGCCATCCGGCTTGCGCTGGCGCATAATCACACCCTGCTGGCAGCCCGCACCACCATCCAACAAAACCAGGCCGCGGAGATCACCGCCAACCTGCGACCGAACCCGACATTGTTCACGGATTGGGAATACCTGCCCCTGTCCCCCCCGCCAGGCGAGTCTTTTTCCACGTACTTGCAAGCCTCGACCGAGGGCGACCTGGGGTTGAGCTATCTTATCGAACGCGGCCATAAACGGGCGCGCCGCCTGGAAGCAGCCAAGGCGGCCACCGCCGTATCGCGCGCGCAGGTGACGGATAATGAGCGCGGCGTTGCCTTTCAGGTGGGTTCTCTCTTCGTCAATGCCCAGCTTGCGGAGTCGACGCTGGAGCTTGCCGAGACGGATGTGAAGAGTTTTCAGAAGACTGTCGACATCAGCGAGATTCAGTACAAACGTGGCGGCATCAGTGAGAATGATTACCTGAAGATCAAGATCCAGTTAGTACAATTCCAGACTGACGTCGAACAAGCGCTGGTGAACAAGCTGCAGGCGCTGTCCGACCTCCGGCAACAATTAGGTTATGAATCGGTGCCCGCGGATTACGACGTGGTGGGCAACTTCGAATACCGGCCGCTGGCGGTCACTATCGACGAACTGCAAGCCAAAGCCCTGCAGAACCGGCCCGACCTGCGCGCGGCGGTGTTGGGTGTGACAGCCGCTAACAGCCAGTACTCGCTGGCGAAGGCGAATGGCAAGCAGGATCCCACTATCTCCGGCAACTACTCGCACGCCAATGGCATCAGCGGCATTACCTGGTCGTTCAGCATTCCGCTCGCGATTTTCGACCGGAACCAGGGTAATATCGCGCAAACGCGCATTGCCATCCGGCAAGCCGACGAGCAGCAGAAAGCCGCCGGCGGGCAGGTACTGACCGACGTAAAAGACGCCTACGAGGGGATGCAGGAGAGCGCACGCGTGGCGCAGCTCTATAAATCCACGTATCTCGAAGTCGCGCAAAAGAGCCGTGACATCAGCGAGTACGCCTATCGCCGCGGGGCCGTGGCTCTGCTCGACTTTCTCGACGCCGAGCGCAGCTATCGCGCCACCCAACTCGCCTACCGTCAAGCGGTAGCGGCTTACTTGACCGCCGTGGAACAGCTTCGCCAAGCGGTGGGAACCAGGGACCTGCCCTGATCACGGAGCTCGCACAACGATGAAAAAGGCAGAGGTTCGCGCCCGCATTCAAGAAATCGGCATCATTCCAGGCATTCGCGTAGCCACGGCCGCGCACGCGCGTTTCGCCGCGGAAGCGGTCAACCGTTCCGGTATTCCCATCGCGGAAATCACCATGACGGTGCCCCGTGCACTAGATGTGATTGCGCATCTGGCCAAGAGCCTCCCGGAAATGGTGGTAGGCGCTGGAACCGTTCTGGATATCGAGACGGCGCGCCGCTGCCTGGATGCTGGGGCCATGTTCTTAACCAGCACGGGTCTCGTCCCGGAGGTTGTGGAATTCGCCCTGAAGAACGATATCGCCGTTTTTCCAGGCGCCATGACCCCGACCGACCTGATTGCGGGATGGAAGATGGGCGCCGACTTCGTCAAGATCTACCCGTGCGGATCATTGGGCGGCCCCAGTTACATCCGCGCTTTGAAGTTGCCCTTTCCACAGGTGCCGTTGATTGCCACCGGCGGCGTAAATCAAGGAACCGCCGGCGATTTCATCCTGAATGGCGCTACCGCTCTGGGCATCGGAGCGGAATTGATCAACCCGGAAAGGCTCCCCCTAATGAAAGAAGAACAGATTCGGGAACTGGCGCGTAGATATTTGGGAATCGTGAAGACTGCTCGCGCGCAAAGGGACGGAGGGTGACTAACATGACAAACAGACTGGCGGTGGTTTTCGGGCTGAGCGCGCTTGGTGCGATATACCCGTTGCCGGCGGCGCAGGAAGTCTACGAGAAGGGGCCCAAGCAATCGTTTGAAGTGATCCATACGGAGCGGGTGCCCTTCGCGCCGGGCGGAACCATTCGTCTCAACAACTCGTACGGATACTTGACGGTGGAAGGATGGGATGAACCACAGGTTGAGATCACTGTCATCAAGTCAACCGATAGCTTCTATCAACCCAGCCAGCAGCAGAGCGCGGAGCAGCCCTTCGCGCAGGTTCGCGTGGCCGCCGAACGGCGCTCCGATAAAGAGCTGACGATTTCCACCGTCTCTCCCGCCCGCCATCGCTTCCTGCCGAAACTCCCGCGCGGCGTCGCGGTTGAGTACAGGATCCATGTACCGCGCGACTCGCGGCTGGTAGTCCACCATGACAATGGCTACGTATGGATAAGTGACGTGACTGGAGACCTCGATGTGCGCAGCCACACTGGAGATATGATCGTGATGCTGCCTGATGCGGGCCCCTACTCGATCGACGCCAGGACCAGAATGGGCAGCGTTTCTTCGGATGTTACGGGCAAAACTCTGAGCCGTCTGAGCCAATTCCTGGTGGGCTCGCACTTCGATTACACCAGTCAGACCCCCAAGCGGCGCGTCTACCTGCGCATGGGCCGCGGAAGCATCGAGATCTTGCAGGATCGGCCGTAGGCCATGATTCGTGCGTTGGGCGCCGTACTGGTCTATCTCGTGATGCTGGGCGCCTGGGTGGCCGTGGGGCTGTTTATCTTAATCGCGCCGGCTCGCTTCGGCAACCTGGTGAACGAGAGTTTCGGAGTTTTTCCGCCCGTGCGCGCGAGTGACTGGGGCAAGAAGCTGTTTCTGCGACTGCTTGGCTTGGGCCTGTTGGCGTTTGCGGCCCGCTTCGTCTGGGGCATCCGGCAACTCTTCCGGCCTGGCGGGTAGTTACTCCGAGTACCCGCTCCTGGCATACACATTAGTGTGAGTCACATTCAGTTTCACACTGATTCTGTGCCACTTTCCAGGCTGAACCTGCTGCGCGGGATAGTAGGCCAGCAGGTATTGGTTGCGCATCGACAGGACCGCCTTGGCGATGACCCTATCGGCATCTTCCCAATCGGAGATGGTAAAGTGCAGGCCGCCCGTATTTTCCGCCAGGTCCTGTAGGAAGGCGAGGCCGCGCTGTTCTTCCTGCTGCTCGATGGCCTTCTTAGTGCGCACGCGAGAGTCCACGCGGATTGCGTAAATCTGCACATCGGCTTCCATAGCCAGCCGCATCAGTTCGCCCCTGGACCTGCGGCTGTGGTTGTCCATTCCATCGGACAGGATCAAAAGCGCCCGGCGCGGGTTGGCGGCGGATCGCATCCGTTCGAGGCCGGCATAAATGGTATCGATCAACGCCGTATCGCCACTGGCGGTGAGCAGGTGAGCCCTTTCGACAAGCGCGCCCAGATCCGAAGTAAAAGCGGAAGAAACGTCCGGCCGGGTGGAAACCGTAAACAGGAAGGCTTCGTCCGCGGAGTTGGCGTTGTCGGCAAACGTGCGGAGCGCGGTCTTGGCGACGCCTAGTTTGTCGCGCATGCTTCCGCTGGTGTCGAAGATGAGTCCAACCGAAGCAGGCGCATCCTCGGCGGAGAAGGCGGCGATAGGCTGCGGCGCTTTATCTTCGAAGACGGTGAAGTTAGAGCGGTCGAGGCCGTTCACGGTGGCGCCCCT
The DNA here is from genome assembly GCA_049520215.1 of Bryobacteraceae bacterium. Classification (GTDB taxonomy): domain Bacteria; phylum Acidobacteriota; class Terriglobia; order Bryobacterales; family Bryobacteraceae; genus Bog-159. Next base: position 11,402 of record JBEKPZ010000029.1, read on the forward strand.
GCGATCGGTAACCGAGACCGGTACCAGCACCAGGCGTGAGTCTGCCCGAATCTGGCCGCTAGCCTTGTGCGGGGCACCGATAAGAAAGAGCACCAGGGGCAACCATCTTGACATGAAGGCCTGGAACCATGTTAGTCGGCCGCCTATAAATAAGGCATAAGCCAGCAGTAAGGAAGTCGTAAACGGGATCGGAATCCGGACTAGTTTAGCCGTCGCGCAGATCGACGATTATGTGCCCACCGTGGGGCGGGCTATTTAGCCCGCGGACCCGCTCTCTAGCGGGTCCAGCCGCCTGAAAAGGCGGCTGCGGCCAGGATTGGCCGCCCCACACAGGCGTCTGAATACTTTTCCGGGATTTCGGACGCACTATACTAGTTGCCGCCTGCCGCGAAACGATAGCCTACCCACGGCTCCGTCAGGATGTACTTCGGCTTAGCGGGGTTCGGCTCGATCTTCTTGCGCAACTGATTGATAAACACGCGCAGATACTCCGGCTCATCGCCATAATCCGGTCCCCACACGGCTTGCAGCAACTCGCGGTGTGGCACGGGCTTGCCGGCCTGCGAAACAAGATAGCGCAGCAGGTCGAACTCCTTGGGCGTGAGTCGCGTCTCTTTCCCCTTGACGTGGATACGCCGCGTATCGAAGTCGATTTCCAGGTCCGAGGTGGCCACCGAATGCGGCCCGCTTTCCGGCGACGTAGGCGCGCGCCGCAGCGCCGCCCGGATGCGCGCCAGCAGCTCTTCCATGCCAAAAGGCTTGGTGATGTAATCGTCGGCGCCCGCATCGAGCGCAGCCACCTTGTCCTTCTCGCTGTTGCGCACGGAAAGAATGATCACCGGCACTTCCGATCCGGAACGCAGGTGCTGGCATGTTTCCAATCCGCCCATGCCGGGCATGTTCATGTCCAGCAGCACCAGGTCCGGCATCTCGGCGGAGATCCGGGTCAGGGCATCCTCGCCGTTGCGCGCTTCGATGACTTCGTATTTGTGCCCAACCAGCGTCGCCCGCATCACACGGCGGATCTGCGGGTCGTCGTCCACCACCAGAATTTTTCCTGCGCTCACGAAACCATTTCACCACGATGCACGGGCAGCGAGAAACTGAACACCGAGCCTTGCCCCGGCTCGCTGGTCACCCAGATCCTGCCGCCGTGCGCTTCCACGATGCCTTTGGCGATGGCCAGGCCCATGCCGGTGCCCGGCACACGGAAGCGGTGCTCGCGGGCGCGGAAGAATTTGTCGAAGACGCGAATCTGCTCCTCCTCGGCGATGCCGCTGCCGCGATCGGCCACGCTGACCACAATGCGGCCCTCGCCTGCCCGCGCCGATATCGTCAGCGGCGATCCGGGCGGGGAGTACTTCAGCGCGTTGTCCAGAAGCTGTTTCAGAACCTGCTGCACGAAATCGAAATCGGCGTCCGCCGCGGGCAGCGCGTCTTGCATCCGGATGTCCACGGGCCGGTCGTGCAGTACGGATTTGAGCTCGGCCAGCGTGGCGCCGATGATCTCGCTGACATCCTGCGCGCGCTTCTCCAGATGCAGCTTGCCCGCTTCAATGCGCACCATCTCCAGCACTTCGGCTACCAGGTGGTTCAGCCGGTCGGCCTCTTCATTGATGATGGTCATTAGCTCGTGCTCTGCATCCGGACGGGGTTGGCCCAGCAGGCTGGTGACGGCGGCCTTAATGGAAGTCAGGGGCGTCTTGAAATCGTGCGCCAGCGCGTCCAGCAGCGCGGATTTGAGCACCTCGCTCTGGCGCGCCGCTTCTGCACGGCTGGCTTCCTCCAGCGTGCGCGCCCGTTCGATTCCAATAGCCACCAGGTAGGCGACCGCATTCAGCACCGCGTCGGAGGGCAAGGCTCCGGTCAGCCCCAGATTGCCCAGCGCCTGGCCACCCAGGCGGACGGGCACGAGGGCCAATCCCCGGCCGCGATCGATGAGCGCTTCGTCGCGGTCCACTTGCAGTTGCTCGTCGGAAATCAGCGGATCGTCCGGCCCCCAGCGAAACGTTTCGTGAGTCGACTTGGCGTGGAAGGCGGCGGTGCTCACACCGAGGATTCTCACCACCCGGCTGACCAGATCCTGGCTGGCAGTGCGCGCACTGCCGCTGAGCAGCAGGCTTTGGCTCAGCGCATACAGCCCTTCGATTTCGCGGCGGCGTTCGACCGCCTCCTGAGTGCGGCGCTTGGCCCGGGCCGAGAGTTGGTTGGCCATCACGGAGGTAACCAGGAACGCGGTGAGCGCTACCCAATTCTGGGGGTCGTCGACCTCGAACGATCCGACCGGTGGAAGAAAGTAGTAATTGAATCCGAGCACGGCGGCCAGTGACGCGATGGTGGCCTCCAGCAGCCCCCAACCAGCCGAAATCCCGAAAATGACGAGCAGCAGCGTCAAGGCTACGGTGGTGTTGTTTACCGAGACCACACGGAAGTAGAACGCGATGACCAGCGCGACGATGGCGGGCGCGGCGATCAAATGGAAGGCGCGGCGGATGCGGGGGTGAGTCATGGCAGTGTGGGGCGGGCAATCCTGCCCGCAGCCGGCTTTCAGCCGGCTCTGGCCGCCTAAAAGGCGGCTGCGGCCAAGATCGTCTGCCCCACTTGAGGATACCTCAGACCCCGAAGACGCGGTTGAAGAATTCCCGCGTCTTCTGCCGGATCTCGCCCAGCTTCAGATCCAGCCGCTGATCGTGCAATTGATCGGGAGTCCACCGTCGCACCAGTTCCGCCAGCATTTCCGACTGGGACGGCGACGTGGGCAGATGGCCTCCCGCGTAGCCGCTCGAAACGCGCAGCCCGTGATCGATGGCGCGGTAGAACACCGCGGCGTCGCGCAAAAAGTCCGCATCCTCGCGCTCCAGGTGTCCCATTTGCTCGACGACGTCGATGCGCGCGGGCGTATTCAGCACCTTATAGAATATCCCGGCGCCGCGCAGCCGGAGATACATCAAGGCGAAGTCGATATCGTAGAAGCCGCCCACGGCCGCCTTCAGCGGATTGCGCGATCCCTGCTCTTTTTCCAGCCGCGCCCGCATTTGCGCCAGTTCTTTGCGCGACCGGCCGCTCTGTCCGTAGCGCCGCCAATCGATCTCCTGCAATTTGTGCAGAAATTCCGTGGCGTGCTCCAGGTTCCCGGCCACCGCGCGCGACTTCATGTACGCTATTCCCTCCCAGGCCTCCGCGTGTTTCGCGAAGTACTCGCGATAGGTCCCTTCGGGTTGCACCAGCGCTCCCTCGCGGCCATCGGGACGCAGGCGCGTGTCCACGGTGAACATCACGCCATCGCCCGTATACGCGCTGATGACGGTGATCATGCGCTCCGCCACGGCGGTCCAGAACACCAGTTCGGCGGCGTCCTCGTCGGGAATCACGAAGACCAGGTCGGCGTCGGAAGCCAGGTCGAACTCGCGCATGCCCAGCCGTCCCAACGAGACCACCATCATCTGCCGCGCGGGTACATACTGCGGATTGGCCGGTTGGGGCGCCTCCTGCAGCGCGATGCGGTACGCCGCCGCGATGGCGTCGTCGGCCAGATCCGAGGTGCGCTCCAGGGTTTCGAAGATGGGGGCAGGGCCCAGCATGCTATCGCTCTGGATGCGAAACATGTGGCGGCGGAAATAGCTGCGCAGCGCGGCGCTGTCGGCGATCGCTTCCTGCGCGGCTTCCTCCCGCGGCGCAGCGGCCGAATCCAGGCCGGCCAGCATCTCCGGATGCCGCAGAAGCTGATCGCCGAAGTACTGGCTGTGTTCGAAGATATCCGCCACGCGCTCCACCAGCTTGGAATTCCCTTCCAGGCCGGCGAGCCATTCGGAATCGTCGCACATTTTCTCCAGAAAAACTTCAAAGCGTTCCCGGCCGCGATTCAGTTTCGCGCGCGCCAGCGCGGCGGCCAGTTGCGGGGCGCGCTGCTCCAAATAGCGCGTGAGGTTGCTCGGAGCCGGCGGCTGGAGGTCCAGATCGAGCGGCTGCCAGCGGTCGTCCGCGTCGCCATCCAGCGGAATGTAATACATGGGCTTGCGCGCCTGGATGACGCGGGCGTACATCTCCCGCACGTTGCCCAGGTGCTCCTCCAGCCGCACCTGGAGCGATTCCGCGGTGAGCGCCTCGCCCGATTCGGCGGGCATCTTGCGCGCCAGCACCTCCAGTTCGTCGGTGTTGGTAGGCAAGGTGTGGGTCTGCCGGTCGTCGTAGAACTGCAGCCGGTGCTCGAGGTGCCGCAGGAACTCGTAGGCCGAAGCCAGCCGCGCGTACTCGCTGGCGGAGAGCAGCCCCTTGTCGTGTACGCGCGAGAGCGCAAAAAGCGTGCCGCCGTGCCGCACCCAAGTCTCGCGCCCGCCGTGCAGGCGTTGCAGGCATTGCACCAGGAACTCGATATCGCGGATGCCGCCCGGCGTCAGCTTGATATCCAATCCGGCGTGTGCGCGCTTGGCGGCCAGTTTCTCGCTGATGCGCTCGCGCGCTTCGGAAACCGCTTCGACCGCCCGGAAATCCAGCGTCGTCGAATAGATCAGCGGCTCAACGAATTCCAAAAGTTCGCGGCCCAAAGCCAAGTCCCCGGCGCACACCCGCGCCTTGATCAGCATCTGCTTTTCCCAGTCGCGCGCGCGCTCCTGGTAATAGCGTTTGGCACCATCGAGCGAAATACAAACCTCGCCGAGGCGGCCGTCGGGCCGCAGGCGCAGATCCACGCGGTAGCACGAGCCGTCCGCCGTGTACGTCGAAAGCAACTCGGTGTACTGATTGGCTACCTTCTTGAAGAATTCCTTGTTGCTGATGGCGCCGGGTCCGGGCGTCTCGCCGTTGGCCGAATACACAAACATCAGGTCGACATCCGAACTGTAGTTCAGCTCCTGGCCGCCGAGTTTGCCCAGCGCGATCACCGCAAAACCGCAGGCGCGGCTCTGGCCGTCCGGCGCGTCGAACAGCGGCTCGCCATAACGCGCCGTCAGTTGCCCGCGAATCTGGCGATAGGCGAAGTCCAGGATGGCGTCAGCCAGGTTGGACAACTCGCCGGTAATATCCGCCAGCGCGGCGAGTCCCAGCACGTCGCGCAGCAGAATGCGTAAAGACTGCCGCCGCCGGAAACGCGCCAGGGTCACCGCTGGCTCATCGGCGCCTTCGGCGGCGCGGAACTGCTGCAAGCGTTCCGCGAATTCCTCGGCCGCCAGCATGCGGTGCAGATCGCCCGGATCGGCCGCCTGCAACAGCCATTCGGGGTGCTGCAGCACGGCTTCGGACAGGAATCTGCTGTAGGAGAATGCGGTGATCAGGGAGCGCAACACGGCCGGAGAACTGGCGATGCGGTTGAACGCAGCGGAGCAATCCTGGCGCAGCCGCTCCAGGAAGTGCAGCGCCTCGTCGGGATCGGGGACCGACGCCAGCAGCGACTGAATCCGCGCCATGATGCGTTCGGGAATGCCGCCGCCCAAGCGCGCAATATCTTCGCGCGCGCGGGATGGATTGCGAAATTCGACAGCTTCCAGCAAGTGCTGCATGCAATCAGGCGGACGGGGCCCCCACCCAGATTATAGCTGTTGGACCCATGGCGATCACCGGATTACGCGCAAGCGGTGAGAGGCGTAATGCGCGATCTCCTCATCGGTAGTCACCAATACAAGGTCCTCCGCGGTGGCCTGCGCGATCAGCGCCCGGTCGAAAGGATCCTGATGGAAGGGGGGTAAGCTGTGGATTTCGGCAACGTGAATTGGGCGCAACGGCATTACGGTCGCGGCGAAATCGCCGACGGCGATCACCCACCAAACCCGCGGATCGCCCACCTCGAGTTTGCCCTTGGCAGACTTGAGTATTACTTCCCAATACGAGATTACACTGAGCACGTTCGGTCCCGACTGGATCGCGGCCCGGACGCCTCGCGAAAGGCGCTCCGGCGCGTTCATGGACAGGAGAACGATATTGGTGTCCAGCAGGTAGCCGTTCAGATTTCGCCCTCAAGGAAGCGATCGAGATCCACCGGAGCATCCCATCCCGGCAAGAGCTTAATGCGGTCCCGCATACTGCCAAAGCGCACCTTTCGCCGCTTGGGCGGCGGCGGAACAAGTTGCGCGACGGGTTTGCCGTTGCGCGTAATGACTATGGATTCACCTTCCTCGACGGCGCGCACAAGCTGAGTCAGGCGATTCTTGGCATCCGCAATACTGACATCCATCGGCTTCAGTATAGCCAGAATAAATGGCCATTTCAACACAGCGCCGAAAGGATCACGACCGCATCGTCCGGATGCACCGGGCCCGGTTCGATCACGCGCGCATAAAAACCGCTCATTCCCCAGCGCGCTGAAGTTGCGTCGCCGGCCTTCACCTGCCGGTCGTAAATCTCCTCCTTGATTGCCGGGCCGTAGACGTCCAGCGCCGCGCACGGGCCGCGGACTCTGGTGATCTCCAGCACGGCCGCGCCCGCGCGTACCTGGTGGCCGATGCGCAATTGACGGCGGTCCAACCCGCGCGTGGTGAGGTTCTCGCCGAGCGCGCCATAAAAAACCGGATACCCGCGGGCTTTCAATTCGTCGATGGTCTCCGCGGTGATGAGCAGCACCGCCTGGCGCGGGCCCCCGTGAATCTGCGGGTGCGCGCAGGCATCGCCCTCAAGACCCAGCGGAGTGATCATACCCGCCGCGATCGGCCGCTTGGGAATGCCGCCGTGCGAGACGTTGATTTGGACGATGACGCCCGGAGAGGGTTGTGGGTCGGTCATGGCGTGCGCTCTCAACAACCTACCACGCATAGCCCATTACCGGGAAACGCTGGGGGCAGGCTCGTGGATCGGGTCGAGTGAAGGGGGATTGCGCCCGGTCACCCTCCCACACCAGTTATCAATGACTTAGCGGCAGTTGGTGGCACAGGCTTCAGCCTGTGAGAGCCTTTTTCAGCATCCTGCTAGGCCTACCGCGGATCGGCTTTGCCGCGAAGCTGCTATTTCCACCGCTCCCGCTTCACCACCCCCGCGCCTTCCTGCACAGTAACCAGTTGCCCCACCGCCACCTGCGGAATCGTCTCGCGCGCGCCATTCGGCCACCGGATTTCCAGATCCGCCGCAGCCGCCGCGCCCAAGCCAAAATGCAAACGCCGGTCATGCACCGAAAGGTACGACGACTGCGCCATCACCGCCTGCGCCTGCTTCTTGCCGCCGTAGCTGGCGACCACCGTCGCACCAATGGCGCTGCGGTTCGATTTCGTGCCCACCAGCTTCACCTTCAGCCAGTGATAACCGCCGCTGACATCGTTGCGCAGCAGCGATGGCGGCTCGTTCTGGTTCATGATCAGGATATCGATGTCGCCGTCGTTATCGAAATCCCCGAAGGCCACGCCCCGGCTGGCGTGCGCTTCCTCGATTCCCGGTCCCCCTTCACCGATCAGTTCCTCGAACTTGCCCCCGCCCAGATTGCGGAAAATCACCCGCGGCGTGCGATGCGGGAACTCCGGGTACTTCTTCTCCACTTCCGGATACACGCTGCCCGTCACCCAGAACAGATCCGGCATGCCGTCGTTATCCAGGTCCACGATGCCCGCGCCCCAACTGATGAAGCGCGTCTCCACGCCCAGGCCCGCGCGCAGGGTCACATCCGTGAAATTGCCCTTGCCATCGTTGTGATAGAGCGCCGGAGTGTCTTCGGTGAAGTGCGTTTTGAAAACGTCCAGGTTGCCCTCGCAGGCGTAATCGCCGATGCCCAATCCCATGCCGGCTTGCTCCAGCCCGTCTTCGTTCAAGGCCACGCCGCGTTCCAGGCCCTCTTCGGTGAAGGTGCCGTTGTGGTTGTTGCGAAACAGCAGGCTGGGCGTGGAATCGCACGCCACGTAGATGTCGGGCCATCCGTCGTTGTCGAAATCCGCGGCCACCGCGGTCAGCCCATAGCTGCCTTTTGCGGCGGCGATGCCGGAGCGTTCCGATACGTCTTTGAACGTTCCATCGCCGTTGTTGTGGTACAGCAGATGCGTCTCCGGCGGCAGGCCCCGCGGCCCGCAGTTCACCGGAATGCCTTTCCAGTTGCAACTGGCAAGTTGGCCCGCCGGCGGAACGGTCTTGAAGTCGAACTTCAGGTAATTGGAGACGAACAGGTCCAGGTGGCCGTCGCGGTCGTAATCCACGAAGGTGCAGCCCGAGCCCCATCGCACGCCCGGCGCCAGCAAGCCCGCTTCCTTGGTGACATCGGTAAAGGTGCCGTTTCCATTATTGCGGTAGAGAACGTTCTGCCCCCAGTAAGTGATGAAGATGTCATCGAAGCCGTCGTTATTGTAATCGGCGATGGTGACCCCGTAAGCCCAACCCGTGCGCGACAGTCCGGCCTGCGCGGTGACGTCGGTGAAGGTGCCATCCCGGTTGTTCTTGTAGAGCCGGTTAGTGGCCCCCGGCGGCGGCCCTTCCAGGCGCGAGCCGCTGAGCACGAAGATATCCAGCCAGCCGTCGTTATCGTAATCGAAAAAGGCGATGCCGCTGCCCATTGGCTCGATGATGTACAGATTGCCGTCGAGCGCGCCGTAAATCACCGTCTCCCGCAGGCCCGCGTGGGCGGCCACGTCGGTAAATCGCGCGTGAAAGGGCAGTCCCGACGGCTTGCCGCGCGGTTGGGGTTTCACGCCGCGGCTGGCCATCTGGCCGAATGCGCCGGTGGGGATCAGGGCGAGCAGTTCGCGGCGCGTCATCGGCTTTTGTGGGGCAGGTTGGCAACCTGCAGGCCGATTGTCAATCGGCCTTCCGTAGGCGGCTTGCCGCTGGGTTGGCCCACGGTCATCTGCCAATCAGGAAGTCGGTGACCCGTCGCGCCAGCGCGCCATAAGGCGGGCGCAACATTCCGAGGGTGGTGAAGCGGCTCTGCAGAAACACGCCTTTCTTCTTCGAGAACGTCAGGAAGCCGTCGAATCCATGATACGATCCCATGCCGCTCGCGCCCACTCCGCCGAATGGCAGATCGTTCTGCGCGATGTGGAAGATCGTGTCGTTCACCGTGACGCCGCCCGATGTCGTACGCGCCAGCACCGCTTCCACGCGCTTGGAATTGCGATCGAAATAATACAGTGCCAGCGGCCGCGGCCTGGCGTTCACATATTCGATGGCCTCATCGAGCGACCGGTAAGTGACTACCGGCAGCACCGGGCCGAAGATCTCTTCCTGCATCACCGTCATCTGGTCGCTCACGTTCCACAATAACGTGGGCAAGAACACACGGTTCTGTTCGTTGGCCGATTCGCGCGCCGGATTCACTTCCAGCATCTCGGCGCCTCTTTGTGTTGCGTCGCCTACCAGCCCCCGCAGCCGCTGATAGTGCTGGCGATTGACGATGCGGGTGAAGTCCGGATTGTCCGCCAGCCGCGGATACATCGTGGCGGCAGCTTCAGCGGCCAGCCGCACGAATTCCTCGCGCGCGCCCTCTTCCACCAGTACGTAATCCGGCGCTATGCACGTCTGCCCTGCGTTGTACAGCTTGCCGGCCATGATGCGCGCGGCCGCCGTTCGCGCCGGAAAATCCGGATGCACCAGCGCGGGCGACTTCCCGCCCAGTTCCAGAGTCACGGGCGTCAGGTGCTCGCTCGCCGAGCGCATGATGAGCTTGCCCACGCGCGTCGAACCGGTGAACAGCAGGTGATCGAAGGGCAGGGCCGCGAAGGCCGCGCCGGTCTCCGTTCCGCCGGTCACCACTGTCACATAGTCCGCTGGAAACAGATCGGACACCATGCGCGCCAGCAGGTCCGCCGTCCGCGGCGCGAGTTCCGAAGGCTTCAGCATGGCGTGATTGCCGGCCGCCAGCGCGCTCACCACCGGCGAGAGGCTGAGCAGCAGCGGATAGTTCCACGCGCCGATGACGCCTACAACCCCCAGCGGCTGATAGACCACGCGCGCCCGCCCCGGCAGGAATTGCCAGCCCGCCGCCGCCGGACGCGGCCGCATCCATTGCGGAAGATGGCGTATGGCGTGCTGGATGGTATCCACCACTGGAAAGACTTCGAGTAGGAGAGTCTCCTGGCGCGCCCGCCCGCCGAAATCCTCGGTAACTGCCTGCACGAATTCCTCGCGCCGCGCGCGCAAGGCTTTCAGCAAGGCGCGCAAAGCGCGGATTCGCCGCGGCACATCGGGCGGCTGATGCGCAAACGCCGCGCGCTGTGCGGCCAGCGTGGCCGCCAGTTCCGCTTGCACGATGCTGGTGTCGGTAGTGCTCGTAAGTGTGAATTATAGCGCGTGGGGCACCTAATGCCGCATAGATAAATTGTGGGGCGGCCAATCTTGGCCGCAGCCGCCTTTTAGGCGGCCAGAGCCGGCTGAAAGCCGGCTGCGGGTACGATTGCCCGCCGCACAATCAAATAGGGTCAAATGTGGAAGCTCACCGCCGGAACGTGCGCCTCAATTTCCTTGGCCTTATCCACTTCCCGAATCACGTCCGCCAGCGTGGTGCTGTCCAGAATATGCGCCACCGCGTCACGCACCCGGCGCATCACGATGCGCGTGCCGCAGGTATTCTCGTCCTTGCACTCGTCGCAACGCCGGTAGTTGGTCTCGCGCGCGCATGGCAGCGGCGCCAGCGGGCCTTCGATCATGCGGATCACGGTGCCCACCGTAATTTCCTCCGGCGGCCGGCTCAGTTCATATCCGCCCGCACGGCCTTTCTTGCTCATAACCACGCCCCGATTCCGCAATTCCAACAGGATGGCCTGCAGAAACTTCAGCGGAATGGATTCTTCGGTGGCCACCAGGTGGACCAGAATCGGACCCTCGCCGTAATGCCGGCTCAGCGAATAGAGAGCCTGTAGGGCGTACTTCGTCTTCTTGGAAATAGTGCGCAATTACGATCCTCGATACTGTTAGCATACGTCGGACAGAGTGCCTTTGTATAGGCCTGTTACCCTGGTAGCTCACGTGCCACGCTCACGCGCCACCAACTGGCTGCTGCTGATGGCCGCCGCCTTCCTGTTTTCCACCGGTGGCGCGGCCATCAAGGCCATCTCCATGACCCCCTGGCAGATCGCCAGTTTCCGTTCGGGGATCGCCGCGCTCGCCCTGGCCGTCTTCGTCCCGGATGGCCGCCGGAACTGGCGCTGGGCGCTGCTCCCCGTGGCCGCCGCCTATGCCGCCACGTTGGTCTCGTTCACCTTGGCCACCAAGCTGACCACCTCGGCGAACGCCATCTTTTTGCAATCCACCGCGCCGCTATACCTGCTGCTGATCGGTCCGCTGCTGCTCAAAGAGCCTCTCGGCCGCTCCGATCTGCTGTTTCTCGCGGCCGTGGCCGCGGGCATGCTGTTGTGCTTCGGCTCCGCGCAACCGGCCGTGGCGACCGCTCCCGACCCGCGCACCGGCAACCTGATGGGCGCGGTTTCCGGCTTGACTTGGGCGCTCACGGTTTCGGGTCTGCGCTGGCTCGGACGCCGCGAAGGCGCGGGCAATGCGGCAACCGCCACCGTCGTTCTAGGGAATCTGCTGGCATTCCTAGTAACTTTGCCTAAGGCTCTTCCCCCACCCCACGCGGGCTTGCTGAGTTTCGGCGTGCTGCTCTATCTGGGTGTATTTCAGATCGGGCTGGCGTATCTGTTCGTGACCCGCGCCATCCGTCATGTGCCGGCCTTCGAGGCCACCACCGTCCTGCTTTTGGAACCCGCGCTGAACCCCGTCTGGGTATGGCTGGTCCAGCGCGAGCGCCCTGCGGCAAGCTCCATCTCAGGCGGTGTGCTGATTCTGTCCGCTACGGTGCTGAATGCGTGGTGGCAGAATCGCCGCGGATAGGCCGGTGGCCGGCCGCGCGGGGCAGTCATAAGGACCGGCGTCAGCCCAGACCAGGCCCCATTAAATAACGCTAACTTTAGTGTTGACCCTGGAATCTCGCCGCTACGACCCGCTTCCTTGGGGCTCCTTGGGGCCCTAGCCCCGATCCCCGCGGGAATTTTGGGCCCAGATCAAGTCGTTTTGCTTGTTCTTCCCGACGTGCTCTTTGGTGCGCAAGCATCCTGGAATGTGTGGCTTGCCTTGCAGCAACCATCCGGATCTCCCCCGGCTTCGTTCCTCTCCTCCAGGCGGCCGGCGCAGCGATCTGGAGCGATGTCTCCGAAAAACAGAGTCGAAGAGCGTAAACTCAACTTCCGATAGTATTGCCCCTACACCCCGCGGCGGGACAAGATGGTCGCAAGGCGATATGCGGCCACGCCCGCATACAGGCAATCCATGATGGCTGTCTTATCACTGCCGGGATCTCACGGGAATCGCGCCGTGCCGGCAACCCTGCCAACAGGTGGTGCTCTGTTGGCGTCGATCCTCTACGTCGCCGCGGCCGCCTCCGGCCAGACTGCGCAAGCCGCCGTCACCCTGCCGCTCCTGACGCAGGTCTCCGATATCCGCCAACTCACGCTGGATCAAGCCGCGCGCGGCTATCCCGTCCGGATTCGCGCCGTAGTAACATACTCGGAGCCGACGCACAACGACGTATTCGTCCAGGACTCCACAGCCGGGATATGGGTAAACACCCCGAAGAGTGTGCCAGCGTTCAAGGCGGGACAGTTGGTCGAGGTGGAAGGCATAACCGAAGCTCCGGACTTCGCGCCGCAGATCGGCAAACCACGATACCGCGTGATCGGCTATGCTCCACTCCCGCAGCCCAGGCGGCCTTCCCTCGAAAGGATGCTCTCCACCGCCGAAGATAGTCAATGGGTCGAGACGCAGGGAGTGGTGCGGCGGGTCGAGCGGTGGCAGGGCCTGCTCAGGTTCGAGGTAGCTGTACCCGGCGGGCGTCTGAGAGCGCTGGTCCCCGATAACCACGATCCCCTTCCCTACCGGCTCGTGGATGCGGAAGTCCGAATTCGCGGGGCGTGCGGCGCCGACTTCAATCGCAAAATGCAACTGGTGGGAATTCTGCTGTATGTGCCCAGCCTGAAACAAATCGAGGTGCTGAGGCCGTCCGACGACCCCTTCGCCAAACGTGTTCGGCCCATCGAAACCGTGGCGCGCTTTTCCCCGCAACAGTCCCTGGGGCACCGCATCCGGGTGCAGGGAGTCGTCACTCTGCAAGATTCCGGCAAGGCCGTCTACGTCTCCGACGGAAGGACCGGACTTCGCATCGAATCCGCGGACCCAGTCGCTTTCCAGCCTGGAGATCGCCTGGATGTGGCCGGTTTTCCGCGCGTTTCCGAGTACACCATTGCACTCGAGGACGCCGTCTGCCGGCGCATCGGGAGCCAGGCGCCGCCGACGCCCATTCCGGTCACAGTCGAACAGATCCTCACCGGCGATTACGATTCTCTGCCTGTCTCGATTGAGGGGCGCCTTTTGGGAAGATCGATTCTCGCCGATGGCCAGACCCTCGTGCTGAAGAACGGACACACGGTTTTCAGCGTCTTCATCCGCCAGTCGCGCAGCGCAACGAGGCTGGCTGGGCCTCCTGCCGATAGCCTCTTACGAGTGTCCGGAATCTGTGTGACGGATAAGGATGAAAATGAACAAAACCAGGCCTTCCGCGTGCTTCTGCAGTCCGCCGGCGACGTGGCGGTGGTGCGGCAGTCACCCTGGTGGACTGTCCCAAAGGCGTTGGCCCTGCTCGGTGTGGCGGCGCTGGCGATTCTCGCCGGTCTCGCGTGGGTGGTCGTTCTGCAGCATCAGGCCATGTTGGAACAGCGCTATCAGAACCTGGTCGAGCATGCCAACGACATCATTTTCACACTCGATTCGAAACAAACCCTCACCTCGTTGAACAAGGCTGGCGAGCGCATTCTGGGCTATACGCGCAAGGAGGCCTGCGGCCTGCCGCTCGCGCGTTTGCTCCCGCCCGTGTGGCGCGAAAAGATCGGCGAGGCCGCCCATCGGGTTTCGATCGGCGAGCCCTATCCCAATCGGGAATGGGAACTCGCCGCCAGGGACGGCCGGCGCACACCGGTAGAGGTCAGCCTGCAGGCCATCCGTCAAGGAGGGCGGCCGGTGGGCTTGCTGGGCATCGCCCGCGACATCTCCGAACGCAAGCGCGCCGAAGATGAGATGCTGCAGGCCAAGGAAGCCGCCGAAGCGGCCAACCGCGCCAAGAGCGAGTTTGTGGCCAACATGAGCCACGAGTTGCGTACCCCTCTCAATGCGGTGATCGGCTATAGCGAGATGCTGCAGGAGATCGCCGAGGAACATGGCGAGCAGGGCATGCTCCCGGACTTGCGCAGAATCCAAACCGCCGGCAAACACCTGCTCGGTCTGATCAACGACATCCTGGACCTGTCCAAGATCGAAGCCGGAAAAGTGCAGTGGTCGACCGAAGAGTTTGCCGTCGCCCCGGTAATCCACGAGGTGGCCGGTACCCTGCAACCCCTTGCATTGAAGAACGCCAACCGGCTCGTAGCGGAATGCGCGGAAGGCTTGGGCTACATGGTGGCCGATCAGACCCGGACGCGGCAGGTGCTCCTCAATCTTCTGAGCAACGCCTGCAAGTTCACCGAGCGCGGGATCGTCCGCCTGGAGGCGAAACGGGTCCGGGAAGAAAGTGGAAGCTGGGTGGAATTCAGGGTCGTGGATAACGGAATTGGCATGAGCCCGGAACAGATCGACAGGCTCTACCGGCCGTTCATGCAGGCCGATGCGTCCACTACCCGGAAGTACGGTGGAACGGGCTTGGGATTGGCTATCAGCCGCCGCCTGTGCCAGATGATGGGCGGTTCTTTGAGCGTGGAGAGCCAGTTGGGCCGGGGATCGGTGTTCACGGTCCGGCTGCCCGGAGATTTAGCCGCCAGTGAGGGAACGGTGGAAAGAACCGGCGGATCGCTGCCGGCCGATGCGGACGCCGCGCTCGCCGCGTGGCCCGTGAAGCGCAACGGCCACGCGAATATGGATGCGCTAGCCGAGTTGGGGAAGAACAGTTAAATGTTTCCGCAATTTCAACGCGTCGTCACTCTTTCGGTGATGAGCATACTGGTCGGCCTGTTCGCCTGGATTTACGTGCGCGATCGCCAGCCGCGGGCCCGCCTGTGGATGATCGGCTGGGCTTCGATCGTCATGCATTTCGCCGGCATGCTGCTGTTCACCTTCGGCCTGATCCCATCGCGGCTGGCGGACTGGTCGGCCTATGCCACCCTCGTCGCCGCCGCCGCCGCTTTCTCTCTTTCGGTGTGCCAGACCCGCAGCACGCCTTTGGACCGTGTCCTGTTTTGGGCCATCGTGGCGTCAGCGGTGGCTTACTGGACCTGCATGGTCGGCAATGTGCAGAACCCGGCGGTGTACCACGCCCTTCTGGCGGTGGTGCTCGCTGCGGCCGTGTGGCACGCACTGCTTCAACCCCAACAGACGGCGGGCAGCCTGGCAGCCTGGTTTGCTGTGGCCGTCGCGCCGGGGCTGTGGGCCGCTTGGCGCACCTCCACCAATGTGGGGTTCGGCATGGATTTCCTCCTCTTTGAAGGCTTTGCCATCACTGGCTGGCGCTATTGGAGATACTTCCGCCGCGTGACTCCGGGCGTCTCGCTCACGTCGCTGTCCTTTCTGGCCTGGGGACTGGTCTTCCCGGTGGCTGAAATCTGCGGAGCGCTGCACATCAATATTCCCGGCGATCACGTGGTTTGGGACCTCCCCAAGTACTTCGTGGCTTTCGGCATGATCATGACGCTGTTCGAAAACCAGACCGAAATCCTGCAGGTCGAAATCTCCGTGCGCAAGCGCGCCGAAGAGACTGCTCAGGCCGCCAATGAAGCCAAGGGCATCTTGATGGCCTCTGTGAGTTTCGCCGCGCGGCGCATGCTGAGCGCGGCCGGTTGGGAGACCGTAATCCCCGAAACGCTGTCCAAGATCGGCGTCGCCTCGGGCGTCAGCCGCGCCTATGTGGCGCAGGTGATCGCCTGGGAGCCGGAACTGGAAAGCACCATCCTGCACCAATGGACCGAACCTTCGCTCGCCCGCGAAACTGGTGGGTCTCGCCAAACGCACCTGACATTTTCTGGGACCGCTGGGATCGAACGCGCGGCCAGTCTGCATCGCGGAGAAGTAGTGTCGTTCCACTCCCGTCTCACCGACCATCCTTCCATTACCGAGCCGCGACCCATTACCGAGCCGCGACCGTCAGGGAGCGGTCCCCACCCCGAATTGCCCCGGTCGTCGATTCTGGTGCCCATAGAAGTCGCGGGAAGCTGGTTCGGATTCCTGGGCTTTGAAGATTACCGGCGCGAGCGCCAGTGGAGCGATGCCGAGCGGGATGGCTTCCGTTCGGCCGCGCGTATATTGGGGGCCGCCATGACCCGCCAAAACGCCCAGGAATACGTGGATAATATCCTGCGCTCCATGGAGGAATCCTTGTTGGTCACGGACACGGAACTGCAGATCCGTCGCGTCAACCCCAGCACTCTGCGATTGCTCGGCTATTGCGAAGAAGAGCTCATCGGCCGACCCGCCGGACAGGTGATTCTAGAGCGCGAAGCCCCCGCGCGGCGCAGCGCCGTGGAGCGCACCTATCGCACCAAGACCGGCCAACTCATCCCCGTCCTGTTTTCTTCGGCCGAAATGCGCAACAGTTCGGGCGTGCTGGAAGGCTACGTCTGGCTGGCCCAGGATATGACCGAGTTGAAGCGCGTGCAAGGCGAACTGGTCCGCGCCAAGGATGCCGCCGAGGGAGCCAACCGCGCCAAGAGCGTCTTCCTGGCGAACATGAGCCACGAACTGCGCACGCCGCTGAATGCGGTCATCGGTTATAGCGAGATGCTGCAGGAGGTGGTGGACGATCGCGGGCAGCAGGACCTGCTGCCGGATCTAGGCAAAATCCTGTGGGCCGGCAAGCATTTGCTCGGCTTGATCAACGATGTCCTCGATCTCTCGAAGATCGAAGCGGGAAAGTTGGAACTGTCCATCGAGAGCCTCGATGTGTTGCCGCTGATCGGCGACACCGTCAGCGCCATCCGCCCGCTGGTGGAGAAGAATCGCAATCGGCTGGAAGTGGCTTGCGCCGAGCCGCTGGGCGCCGTGCTGGGCGACAGCACCCGCGTACGGCAAGTGCTCTTCAACCTTCTGAGCAACGCCTGCAAATTCACCGAAAACGGCCTCATCCTGCTCGAAGCGCGGCGCACCCGTTCGAAGGGCTCGGACTGGGTGGAGTTTCGGGTTGCCGACACCGGCATCGGCATGAGCGCGGAGCAGTTGGACAGGCTATACCGCCCGTTCATGCAGGCCGATGCATCCACCACGCGGAAATACGGCGGGACCGGCTTGGGATTGGCGATCAGCCGCGAGTTTTGCCAGATGATGGGCGGCTCTCTGAGCGCCAACAGCGAATTGGGCAAAGGGTCCGCGTTCACCGTCCGGTTCCCCGCCGCCACGCTGGTGCCGGAGCCGCCCCTGGCGGCCACCGGCGGAATCGCAGAAAGGCAACTCGTGCATGCCTAGGATCTTGGTCGTCGAAGACAACGAATGGAGCCGCGACATTCTCGTCCGGCGCCTTTCCCGGCGGGGATACCAGGTAATCTGCGCCGCCGATGGCAGGCGCGGGATTGCCATGGCGCACGATCAGTTTCCGGATCTGATCGTGATGGACATGAGTCTGCCCGAGATCGACGGCTGGGACGCCGTGCGCCGCTTGAAGGCCGACCCGGCCACCCGTGCCATCCCCATCGTTGCCCTTACCGCGCACGCCATGGCTAGCGACCGCAAGAAAGCCATGGACGTCGGCTGCGACGACTACCATACCAAGCCGGTGGACTTCGAGAGTCTGCTGCGCTCCATGGAGGCCTTTCTGGAAGCGCGGAACAGCCTCGCAAAAACCCCTATCGTGCCGCCCGCCGTTCCGCGCAGCGTGGGCCGCAACCCGGCCCTATTGGGAGATCCGCAATGCTAACGAATACAAAGCCCATTTTACTGGTCGACGACGACCCCACCAACCAGGACCTGCTGTCGCGGCGCTTGCAACGAGCCGGCTATGCCACCGAAGTGGCGGGTAGCGGGTACGAGGCCCTGGATGTGCTTGCCAGGTGCGACGTCGATTTGGTCCTCCTCGACAGCATGATGCCCGGCCTGAGCGGCATCGATCTGCTGCGCCAGCTCCGGCAGCGCTTCTCGCCCGCCCAGCTTCCCATCATCATGGTCACCGCCCTGGGCGAAAGCGAACGCGTGGTAGAGGCCTTGAACCTGGGCGCAAACGATTACATCTCCAAGCCCGTCGACTTTCCGGTGGCGCTGGCCCGCATCAAAGTGCAGCTCGAGCGCAAGCGCGGCGAGGACGCCCTGCGCCAGAGCGAGGAGCGTTATGCGCTCGCCGCACGGGGCGCCAACGACGGCCTCTGGGACTGGGACCTGCGAACCCAGCGGGTTTACTTTTCCCCCCGTTGGAAAGCCATGCTGGGCTACCTGGAGACGGAAATCGACGGCCATCCCGAGGAATGGCTGTCGCGCGTGCACAAAGACGACCGCGCGGCGCTACAGGCCGAATTGGCCGCCCACTGGGACCGTACGGCGAACAACGAATGCGCCATCGAACATCGCATGCTGCACAAAGACGGCTCTTACCATTGGATGCTGAGCCGCGGCGTGGTCGAGCGCGACGATCGCGGAAAAGCCACGCGCATGGCGGGATCGCAGACCGACATCACCGGCAGCAAGGCGTTCGATCCGCTCACCGGGCTGCCCAACCAGACGCTCTTCCACGATAAGCTGGCGGCCTGTCTGGAACGTGTGGCCCAGGAGCCTGGCTACTCGTTCGCGGTGCTCTTGCTGGATCTCGACCGGTTCAAAGTGGTCAACGACAGCCTGGGTCACGGGGCCGGCGATGAGTTGCTGATCCATGTGGCGCAGCGCCTGCGGTCGGCCGTGCGCAGCACGCCGCCCAGCCAGGAAGCCGCGCACGATCTGATCGCCAGGTTCGGCGGCGACGAGTTCGCCATCCTGCTGGAGAACGTGAATCAAGATGGCGCCATCCGCATTGCCGAACGCATCCGCGAGTCCATCCACGCGACTTTCAAGCTGGAAACCACCGAAGTGTTCACCACCGCGAGCATTGGGATTGTTCCCGGCAACTCCGGCTATCGTACGCCGGCCGAGGTCCTGCGGGATGCCGACACGGCCATGTACAAGGCCAAGTCGCTCGGCAGGTCGCGCTTCGAAGTCTTCGACGCGGAGATGCGCGCCCAGGCCGTGGCCCGCCTGGAACTGGAAAGCGATCTTCGGCGCGCGGTCGATAACCGGGAGTTCGTGCTGTACTACCAGCCCAAGGTGAGTCTCAAGACCGGCAAAATCATGGGCGTGGAAGCGTTGATTCGCTGGCGGCACCCGGCGCGTGGTATCGTTCCACCGGACGAGTTCATTCCGCTTGCCGAGGAGACCGGCCTGATCGTGCCCATCGGCCTCTGGGTGTTGAGGGAAGCCTGCCTGGCCATGCGGCGCTGGCACACCGAGTTTCCCACGGTTCCGGCTCTCGAAGTCAGCGTGAACGTGTCCGTCCGGCAGTTCCGCGAGCCGGATCTGCAAGCCCGCATCGCCGCCATCCTGGCCGAGACTCAGTTGGATCCCACGTCGCTGCAACTGGAAATTACCGAGAGCGTCCTGATGGACGATCTGGATTCCGTCGCCTGCCTGTTGAACAATCTGAAGACCTTGGGCGTGGGCCTGAAAATCGACGACTTCGGAACCGGATACGCCTCTCTCAAGTGCCTGAACCGTCTTCCATTCGACGTCCTGAAGATCGACCGGTCGTTTGTGCTCAACATGTCCGGCAAAGACGGCACGGGCGATACCGTCCGGACGATCCTGCAGCTGGCGGAGAAACTGGGCATGGAGGTGGTGGCCGAAGGCATCGAGAGAAAGGACCAACTCCTGGAGCTGCAGTCGCTCCATTGCGACTACGGTCAAGGCTACTATTTCTCGCGCCCGGTGGAGCCGGAAGCGATGGGCGAGCTGATCCGCAAATCGCGGGCAGCCCCCGTGGGGCAGGTTGTCAACGTTTTCAACCTGCAGGCCGATTGTTAATTTTATCAATGACTTAGCGGCAGTTGGTGGCACAGGCTTCAGCCTGTGAGAGCCTTTTTCAGCACCCTGCTAGAGATTGAACCATACCCCGTACCCCACTACCCATCGATGATGTTGCAAACCAACCGTCCAGCGGCACAACAATCAAGAATGCCGCCGTCCAGTGAGACCTGTGCGTACCTCCGTCTCGCGACCTTCGGCTCGCGCGCACCGTGGCTCCGGCTGGTGGCGGCGGCTGTTTTGATGGCGGTGCCGGGCACGGCGCTTGATCCGCGCAGGGCCATCACCCAGTATCTGCAAAGCGCCTGGGCGACCGACGCGGGGCTTCCGCAGACCTCCGTCTATTCCATCGCCCAGACCACAGATGGTTATCTGTGGGTCGGCACCGAACTGGGGCTGGCGCGCTTCGATGGCGTGCGCTTCACGGTTTTCGATCGGCGGCACAATCCGGGTCTGGCGGCTAACGATATCGAAAGGCTGCTGGCGAGCCGCGATGGAAGCCTTTGGATCGGCACCGGCGACGGCCTCACGCACTTCCTGGGAGGGGCCTTTCGCACCTACACCGTGCGCGACGGCTTGTCCAGCAACAGCGTATCGGCGTTGTACGAGGCCCGGGACGGCAGCTTGTGGGTGGGAACCGGCCAGGGATTGAACCGCCTGCGCGACGGGAAGGTGCGGGTGTTCCGGTCTGCCGACGGTCTGCCCGGCGACAGTGTCAAGGCTGTCCTGGAAGACCGGTCAGGTGTCCTGTGGGTAGCCACCGAAGGCGGGCTGGCGCGCCTGGACGGCGGCCGGTTCATCGCCTACACGGCGCGAGACGGACTGCCGGGTGGTCCGGTGACGGCGCTGGCAGCGGCTTCCGACGGAACGCTGTGGGCCGGCACATTGCACGGCGGACTGGCGCACCTGGAAAAAGGCAGATTTTCGATTTGGTCCAAGGGGCTCCCCAGCCAGGAGATCGAATCGCTGCTCATCGACCGGGACGGCAACCTCTGGATTGGATTCGAACGGCACGGCGTCGGCCGGCTGCGCCAGGGACGGCTCGACTTATACGGTACCGCCCAAGGTCTGCCCGGCTTCGACTGTACCAATGCACTTTTCGAGGACCGCGATGGGAACCTCTGGATCGGCCTGCTGGACGCGGGACTGGTGGAACTGCGGGACGCTCCCTTCCTTTGCTTCGGCAAACCGGAAGGTCTCGCGGCCAAGGTCGTCTGGGCCGGCGTGGAAGCCCCGGATGGCAGCGTCTGGTTGGGCGCCGACAACGGCGACCTGTACCGGCTGGCCGATGGAAAATTAAAGGTTTATAACCAACGGAACGGGCTCCCCGGACTCGCGCCATACTCGCTCCTGAGCGGGCGCGATGGAAGCGTCTGGGTCGGATTCCGGAATGGCACGTTGGGCCGCATCTCCCGCGGACACATCCAGGTCTATCGCGATCCGTATAGCCAGGACCACCCCATCACCGCTCTGTTCGAAGACCGGCAAGGAACCTTGTGGCTGGGCACCTACGGCTCCGGATTCGCGCGTTTCAAAGCCGGCCGCTTCGACCATGTCACCAACGCGGGCCAAGTAACGGCAATAACCCAAGGGGCGGACGGCGCGCTGTGGGTCGCCACGGATGGCGACGGCGTGAGCCGCCTACAGAATGGCAAGACCGTCACCTACAACGCGCGCAACGGGCTGCTGAACGATCACGTGCAGACAGTCTACGCCGACCCTGAGGGAGCCGTCTGGGTGGGCACCATGTCGGGAGGGCTGAACCGTATCCAGGACGGACGGGTTGCTTCGTGGGCGGTGGATCAGGGACTATTTGACGATACGGTAGGCAATATCCTGGAGGACGGCTCCGGCAACCTCTGGATAAGCTGCGACCGGGGAATCTTCCGCGTCAGTAAGCGGGAACTGAACGACCACGCTGAGGGTCGCGTACGGTTGATCCACAGTCTGGCCTTCGGTACAGCGGACGGGATGCGCTCTCGGGAATGCACCTTCGGCGGCACCGGAGGTGCCTGGAAGACCAAAGATGGGCGCCTGTGGTTCGCCACCATGGCAGGCGCCGCGGCCATCGACCCGAGTCACCTGGCGTCGCACACACCCGCGCCACCGGTCTGGTTCGAGGGCCTTAAGTTCGACAACCGGCCGGTGCCTGTGGCGAGCGGCGCGCGGCTGGGCCCGGGAGCGGGGCGGCTGGAGATCCAGTTCACGGCGCCAAACTTCGCGGTAGCTCCGCGCATCCAGTTCCGTTTCCGGCTGGAAGGTTTCGACCAGGAATGGATCGAGGCCGGCGCCCGCCGGACGGCCTACTATACCAACGTGCCGCCGGGCAGCTACCGCTTCCACGTGGAAGCCGCTTCGAGCGATGGCACGTGGAGCGGGAAAGGCGCCTCCCTGAAGATTGAATTGCGGCCGCACGTCTACCAGACCACGTGGTTTCGCGCGTTGTGCGCGGCTGTGTTGATGTTTTGCGGCGCCGGACTCTACCTGTTGCGGGTGCGCTATCTGCTGTGGCGCAACCGGGAGGTGGAAAGAAAGGTGGTGAAGCGCACCGAGAAACTGGCCAAGACCGCGCGCAGCCTGGCAACGGAGAGGTCCGAGTTGCTGCGAGCGCGGGCGGAACTGGAAAAACTGGCCACGCGAGATGGCCTGACCGGGACCTGGAATCGGGGGGCAGTCTTCGACTTGCTGGGCCGTGTGCTGGACTGGTGCCGGTTTGCAGGCCAGTCCGCAGCCGTGATCATGTGCGACTTGGACGACTTCAAGAAAATCAACGATCGCTACGGCCACCCGGCGGGCGACGGTGTGCTACAGGAAATCGCGCGCCGATTGCAGGCCGGCGTGCGCGCCTCGGATTACGTGGGACGTTACGGCGGAGAGGAGTTTCTGGTTATTCTGCCCGACTGCGATGGAGCGGAGGCCGGCATGCGCGCCGAGCAGCTTCGACGGGATGTTGAGGCTTCCCCGGTGGAGGTAGGCGGCGTGGCCTTCGCGATGACGTGCAGCTTCGGGGTCGGTTGTTCGCAAAACTGCGGTCTCGATGGCGAGTCGCTGGTGCGTGAAGCGGACCAGGCCCTGTACCGGGCCAAACACGCGGGAAAAAATCGCGTGGAGGTTTCCGAAGCCGTCAGCGCCGTGTAGCCTGTGGGGCAGGCTCTCAGCCTGCGGCGGCCTCTCAGGCCGCCCTGACTGGAGGACTTTCAACGAATAGTGGTGGGCGGTCGCGGGCTCGAACCGCGGACCTCCTGCTTGTAAGGCAGGCGCTCTAACCAACTGAGCTAACCGCCCACTGTGGCCTGTCCCTATTCTACGACACTTGCGCTGCGCTCCACGGCTTCTCGCCCCGCCCATGCACCATGGGGACGAACCGCACCATCGTGACCGTGCGCGCGCGGACGATACAGCTGGCTGTCTTCTCGATCGCCACCAGGTCTTGCGCGTGAATGGCTCACCCCACCAGCCGGCCCCCACACGCCAGTTGATCGAGCAGCGCTTGCGGCACGTCCGGCCGGCAGCGCGGCCGCCGACCGCGCCAGCGCCGGCACAATCTCGATGGTGTACACCGGACCGGCGAGTTGCGCCAGCACCGCCGCCTGATATCCCGAGCCGGTGCCAATCTCCAACACGCTGTCCCTTCTGCCGGCTTCCAGCAATTGCGTCATCATGCCCACCACGAATGGCTCCGAGATCGTCACGCCGTGTCCGACGAGGTAAGGGCGTATCGTCGTACGCCCGCTTGCGCCAACCTGCGGATACAAAACGGTCCCGCGGTGTGTCCCGCATCACCCGCCGGGATCCGCGTCGTTCGCGCCGCGAGCCGCGATCTGCTTGCCGACCATCCGGTACCGCTTGGCGGCGAAGAGATCGGCTGCAAGCAACAGGAGCGCGGCCGCCAGCACCTCACGCATAAGCTGCTCACCCACGAATGTAACTCCAAGGGGGCAACCCGCCACCTCGACGTGCCGCCGCCGGTCCACGGCATGGGCAGCACTTCGCGCAGTCCGTTCTGGCCTGGTTGGCATGTGCCGGACGTAAACGTCCGTGAGGCCGAATGCGGGGTCGCCCGCCAGCGGCGAATGTGTCTGATCGGGCAGAGGCCGACGGCATCGCCATTTTCGGCACTCCCAGGCGGGCGATAAGCGGCGACGAAAAACAGGCGCCGATCTATGGTTCTCACAAACTGAATTCAGCCAATGAGAAAACCGGCACTTGATGGTACCGCCTTGGCTTGGGGTGCTGCTGGATGATCTTGTCAATCAACTGCCCAACCTCGGCCTCCAGCCAGACCTCGCCACACTGGTTGCAAACCAGGGCGGGCACGTTCTCAAATTCATAGAGTTCATCGCCCCAGGGCTGCCGATGGGTGATGGTTTTGCGCTCCAGGGAACCTCCGCAGCGGGCGCACATGGTTGGATCGAACATAGGGCTAGCCCCTCCTTCGGGTCCAGGGATCGTGCCATTTGGCGGCATCGTATCGATGGACGGTCAAGATGTAAACACAGTTGCCATCAAAGGCGCAAGAGACGTACAGTGGTTCGTCTTGGACCTGCGCCATGAACAAGGCTTTTGGATCAGGCTGGTTGTCGGGATGCTGTCTACGACATCGCCAGTCGCCACTACATACTTGAGGTCGGCGTGAGTGATTTTCCGCAACCCCATGCGCTCTTGAACGTGCCGGCTGATGAGATAGCGGTCTTCCCGCACGGCCCGGCGGAGGGCGGCGATGTCGATTTGGGGCATTCGATTGGGTCGTGGAAGATCAATGTGCCTTGCTGCGGTTGCCGTCGCGGAGCCCAAGGCGCCCTCTGGCCATCGTAGCATCCGCCGCCCCTCGCGTCTCGGCTACAATCAAGTTAGTGTCTCCAGAGGTCTCCAGCGCCCCCGTAGTTCCACCCCCGTCGCCGCCCCCTGACCGCATCGAGCAGTTGTTTCAGGAACTCGGAGCCAAGATCCGCGAGTATCGCCCGCGCGACGACCTCGCCTCGGTCGAGAAGGCTTTCCGCATCGCCTCCGAATTGCACAAAGGCCAGTTGCGCCAGTCCGGCGAGCCTTACATGGTGCATCCCCTCATGGTGGCCCACATCCTGGCCGGCATGCGCATGGACCTGGTTACCATCGAAACTGGACTGCTCCACGACCTCGTCGAAGACACCCGCATGACGCCCGACGAAATCCGCAAGGGCTTCGGCGACGAGGTGGCCCGCTGCGTGGATGGCGTCACCAAGCTCAGCAAGCTGGACATCTTCAACGCCGAGGAGCGCCAGGCCGAGAGCTTCCGCAAAATGCTGCT